>NZ_JANSJI010000294.1:0-3541 GCF_047462475.1 Synechococcus sp. H55.11 | reverse complement strand
AGGGAGAGGGGAGTTAGGGATCGACGTAACCAACCATTGGATGCCAGGATAAGCGGGTGCCAAGCCTTGGCGATGTCTCCTCAGTCCTCTCCCGGCCAGTCTCCTGGGGTGGCAAGTGGTCTGCCCGATCCCTTGCCCCCTCTTTCGACGCGACTAAAGGAAATTGCTGCGGTGTTCTTGCGGCTGGGATCCCTGGGGTTTGGCGGCCCACAAGCTCACATTGCCATGCAACACGATGAGGCGGTGATCCGGCGGGGCTGGATGAGCCAGGAGCAATTTGCCGAAGGGGTGGGCCTGTGTGAACTGTTGCCGGGGCCGGCTTCTACCCAGATGGGGATCTATGTTGGCTATGTGCGGGCAGGCTGGTTGGGGGCGGTGCTGGCGGGCTTTTGCTTCATCGCGCCGGCTTTTGTGATCGAGGTGATTTTTTCTTGGCTTTATTTTCGCTTTCAGGGGGTGCCACAGCTAGAGGGGCTATTTTTTGGGGTGGCCCCGGTGGTAATCGCCATTGTCTTGGCCTTTTGCTGGAAGCTGGGCCGCAAGGCGGTGCAAGACTGGAGCCGGGGGCTGATCGCGGTGGCGGCTTTTGCTCTGCTGCTAAGAGGGGTGAACATCCTGGTGTTGTTTGGGCTGGCGGCGCTGGTGGGGTTGGTGCTCTACGGGCCAAGGAGCCCTTTGCCAGGGATCCCAGCTCTGCTGCCGGGGCCGGTGTTGATGTTGGCCCAGACGGTGGGGGCCGCGGTTCCGCCAGAAACCCTAGCCGAGAGCAGCTTTTGGGGGCTGGAGCGCATTGGCACTTACTTCTGGCCTTTGACGCTGTTTTTTTTCAAGGTGGGCAGTGCCATCTTCGGGGGAGGGTTGGTGATCATTCCCTTCATCGCCGACGAAGTGGTGGATCAGTTGGGCTGGTTGACGCCAGCGGAGTTTTTGGATGGGGTGGCCATTGGGCAGTTTACCCCCGGCCCGGTGGTGCTGACGGCAGCTTTCATCGGCTACAAGGTGGCGGGGGTGTTGGGGGCGCTGACGGCGACGGTGGCGATCTTTGCCCCTTCTTTTGCCTTTATTTTGCTGGCAGCACCGCTGTTGCTGCGCATACGGCGCAACGCTTGGGTGAAGGGATTCCTGCAAGCCATCACCCCAACCGCGCTGGGGGCGGTTGCCGCAGCCACAGTGCCTCTGGCCCAAAAGGCGCTGCTACAAGAAACAACAGCAGCCTCGTTGATGGCCTTGGGGATCGGTGGGGCGGCCTTGATCGCCCTGCTGCGCTTCCGGCAGCCCACGTGGCTGTTGGTGATGGCTGGAGCGGGGTTGGGCTTGCTGGCCCGCAGCCTGTTGGCCTAGGTGCTTTTGCTTTGGATTCCTGGATCCCCTCTCTATTATGAAGAGAGCCTAACTCGCGCTTGCTGGGATTGACAGCGCTAACTTGCCTGGGGAAGCCCTTCTCCAGCGGGATCCCGGCCTTCCAGACGGCAGAACAGTTGCCGTATCAACAGCTCCCGTTGGCCCAGCGAGAGATGGGGGGCAAGGGTGCTTGGAAAGTGGGGCATGGCCAGAGTAACGCGATCCAGCAAGTCGGCGCGGCGGTGCTTTTGCTGGATGGCCCAAGCCCGCTGCACAAGATCTGCGGCTGTTCCCAGCTCCAGCCCTGCTCGTTCGGCCAGCCAAGCGGCCAATTGCTCCAAATCGGGGTCGAAGCGCAGCCGGTACATGTAGATCAGCATGCCGATCCCAAGCACTAGGCCTACAGCGCTGGACACATAGGCAGCCTTGATGGAGGTTCCCGGCAGATAGGCCACCGCCGAGACGCGCAAGATTTCATAGGGGATGCGAATTAAGCTGTAGCCGACGACATAGGTCCAAACCCAGGTGCCATCTTTGAGTTTGGGAAAGCGCCAGAACATCCCCATCAAGAGGGCAAACAGAACCAGGTTGAGGACGCTTTCGTAGAAAAAGATGGGGTGAAAAAACTCAAACTGGCTGTATTGCGGCTCGCGGGCTTGGGGCGGGATGTACACCCGCAAGGGCCATCTGCTGTCGGGGAGAATGGGGGCCCCGTAGGCCTCGGAGTTAAAAAAATTGCCCCAGCGCCCGATGGCTTGGCCCAAAATTAACCCTGGCGTGAGCACATCGGCGTACTTCCAGCCGTTGATCCCGGTGGCGCGGCAATAGAGGTAAAGAGCAAGCGCGCCGGCCAGCACGCCACCGTGAATGATGATGCCTCCCCGCCAGATGGCGAAGGCCGAGAGGGGATCGTCCCTGAACTCCGACCAGTGGGTGAGGACGTAGTAGAGGCGGGCGCCCAGAAACCCGGACACCACCAGCCACAGGGCTAGGATCTCGACCCGTTCGCTGGCCTTGCCGGGCTCTTTCTCCAAATGGCGAGCCTCTGCCAGGGCTTTGGTCAGGAGCAGGCCGACCAACACGGCAATAGCCATCAGCAGGCCGTACCAGCGCAGCCCCAGCCCACCTACCAGAGGGGTTTCGGGGGGAAAACGGAAGACAAACTCTCCCGGTGAGCTGAAGGTAAGGCCCAGCAGACCTGCACTCCATGGATTCATCGACAACACCCTCTGCACCCCAAAATCCCCCAATTCAGTTCCAGCAGTCGGCTTCCATCAACCTCACCTGCCAGCAGGACGAAATCCTCTCCGGGTTCTTTGCTCCAGTTTTGAGCAGCCGTTCCCGCACCTCGATAGGGATCCATTCTTCCCGATCTTGCCACAGCAGCGATCCCCCTCAGGCTGCCCAGGCCATTCTTCTGGGGGATGTCGGCCTCAGTCGCGCTTCTAGTCCCGCAACACGTAGCCTACCCCGCGCACCGTCTGGATGAGGCGCTTCTCTCCTGGGCCTTCGATCTTGAGACGCAAGTAGCGGATATAGACCTCGATGATGTTGGAATCGCCCGTAAAGTCATAGCCCCACACATGCTCCAAAATCTGTTGGCGGCTGAGCACCTGGCGGGGGTGTTCCATCAAGTAGCGCAGCAGGTCGTATTCCTTGGCCGTCAGCTCCACCTGCCGCCCTCCCCGGCTCGCCTGCCGCGTCACTGGATCCAGCGTCAAATCCATAAACACCAACCGACCGTCACGGGATCCCTTGGGGTGCTGCAAATAGATCCGTATCCGCGCCAGCAACTCCTGAAGGCTAAAGGGTTTCACTACGTAATCATCCGCGCCGGCATCCAGCCCTGCCACCCGATCTGCCACCTCATCACCGGCGGTCATCAGTACCACGGGCACGCGGCTGCCCATCAAGCGCAGTTGCCGACAAACTTCCAACCCCGAGATCCCGGGCAACAGCCAGTCCAGCAGCACCAAGTCGGGGTTCTGGTCGCGGGCTGCCGCCAACCCTGCCGTGCCATCGCCGACCACACTGACCCGATACCCCTCATAGGTCAGCTCAGTTTCCAGGAAACGGGCCAGTTTGGCCTCATCTTCGATCACCAGAATGTGGGCTGAGGAGGATTCCGGTTCCGGCATATTCTCTCCTCAAAAGAAGAGGTGGGAAACTTGCTCACTGCCCACCAGCATACCCTAGCCGT
>NZ_JANSJI010000293.1:0-700 GCF_047462475.1 Synechococcus sp. H55.11 | reverse complement strand
CTCAAAGGGGTTGTACTGGCTGGGCAGATGGGCGAGGGCAGGTGCAGCAGTCATGCCGAATCTAGGCCAGGGCTTCTCGAAGGACTACCCTAATAGGTTAGCAGGCTTACTTCAAGCCAGTGGGCTCTTGCGGCTCTCTTTGCCGGGGTGGGCCTTGCGGGGGATCCCTCTTGACCTTGTAGTTAGCTATAGGGTTTAGGCTAGGAGAGCTGCTGGAGAGAGGGTATAGAACCGGGCATGTCTGAACTGCTGCGGGTGGGTCAGGTAGCCGAGAAGTTGGGCATCAGTCCCCAAACCCTCTACTTCTACGAGCGCCTGGGGCTCATTCCCAAACCGCGCAGGACGGAGGGGGGCTATCGCCTCTACGGGGAGCCTGAGCTGGAGCGGCTGGCTTTTATTGCCCGCGCCAAGGCTTTGGGACTTACCCTGGCCGAGATCAAAGAACTGCTCTTGCTTCAGGAGAACGGGCAAGCTCTGCCCTGCTGGCAGGTGTACGTAAAGCTAACGGAAAAACTTAGACAAATCGATAAGTCAATTGCCCATCTGCAGGAACTCAAAGGGGAGCTATCGACACTTATTGAACAGTGTCAACAGAAATTTTCCGAACAAGAGAAAAGTTCCTCTTGCACTATCTTCCAACAACAGCTCGATAACCCATGACAAGAGAACCCCTTGCACCATTTTCTGCTAATGCTTGGCA
>NZ_JANSJI010000292.1:0-13947 GCF_047462475.1 Synechococcus sp. H55.11 | reverse complement strand
GTCGGAGTCGGGTAGTTTACAGCTACCTGTGCAGTCTGGAGAGCTCTATGGAAGTCCAAACTTGGCTGAATTGGCTGTTCGGAGGATTGGCCCTGCTGATCTGGGTGGGAGGCATGCTGATGATGTTCACCACGGTGTTCACCACCAAAGGCACCCAAGATCCTCAGTCGGCGTCCAAAAAGGGAGGCGTTTAGCCCAAGCGGGATCCCTGGTAGCTGGCCCCATGCCTTCAGAAGACTGCCAGGCGCGATCGGCTGTCGGTGAGGGAGCTAGTCCAGCTCCCGTTGGCGTAGCCGCTGCAGAGCCGAGCGAGGTTTCTCCTTCTCCGGAAATTGTGTCTCCGTTGCGGTGGGCAGGGTGGCTGTTTCGGTTTTCTGGGGTTCGGGCAAGAGCTGGGCCGCTTCCGACTCAACGGCTGGAGGGCGAGCCGGGGGCTGGCCGGGCAAGGGAACAGACTCCAGGGGGGCCAGTAGAGATTGAAGATGGCGGTGGGTTTCGGGATTGTTGCTGGCGGCCTGGGCCAGGAGGGTGAGCTGCTCTTTGGCTGCGACCAGGTTCCCCAGTTTGAGATCCACCAAAGCCAGTTGATAGCGGGCTTTAAAACTACTGGGATCCACCTCCACCGAGCGTTGAAAAGCGGCGCGCGCTTCCGCCAGCTTGCCCTGACGGGCATAGATCAAGCCGAGGTTAAACGGCACGTCTGGATCCCGTTCGCTGGGGAGCACCAAGGTTTTTTCTTCCAGTTCAATCGCGCTCCGGTAGGCGTTGACGGCCAAGGTATGAAAGCCCATCTGCAGATAGCGGGCTCCGTCTTCCTTCAGTTGGGCGACCGTCGGCTCCCCTGTCAGCAGGGTCATGGGCGGTTGCGCATGGGCAGGCATTGCCATCGCCCAACTCAGCAGGCATCCCACCGCTCTTAGGCTCAGGGGGATAGCCGGATGACCGGGCTGCTGTTTATTCACCACCATGATCTGTTTCCTCCAACCACGTCAACACCACTTCGTTCCACCCCTCTGGGCCAGGGAGCTGAGCCAACTGCCATTGGGGCAGGGCCTCATTCCAGAGGCTATCCGCAATTGGGCTGGGAAGCACCACTTTTCGTTCTGCCCATCGCAAAAAGGCCACATCGGGCGGGGAACAGCCAATGCCCAAAGACTGAACAGGGCCCAAATGCCGTTGGTAGCAATCCAGCAGCCGCCGTACCGCCTCTTCCCCCGGCGAGAAATGGGGCTCTGTAACCGGCTGCACCCATCCGGTCAGATACCATTGCGGTAGGCTGGAGAAATGAAGCTGACGTACCCGCAGCAGATGTTGGGTGAGGTTAGCTTCTTGCTGGGCAAAGGCTTCTCGCAGGGTTTCGGGATCCCCGGAATAGCTGAAAATCTCGCTGTACTCCCGCTGCTGCGCTCGCTCTGCCTCTTCCAAAGGGATCCCGGCGGCAGCCGCCAGCTCAGAGGCAGTCCAATCTCCAAACCCGATCAAATCCAAGCGGGAATCTTGACGCACCTGCTGCAGGATGCTGCGCAAGCGGGCATAGGGCAGTCCCAGAGCATACACATAGTAGGGAGGACGGTGTTGCCAGCGTTCGTCCAAAATGCCCGCCGGGAAATAATGCTCGGGAACGTAAACGGCGGATCCGTCCTCACAAATGAACGGATGCTCCAAGTGCAACTGCCGCCGCACATGTTCCAGTTGAGCGCGGGTGCGCAGGCTGTAGAGCACCAAGGGAATGGAGCGGCGCTCCAGAGCAGCCAAGGCTTGTCGGGCAGCACCATAACTGTTGGATTCCAGATCCAGCAAGCTGCCATCCAAACTGGTCAGGACAAGTCGCATAGGCGCAGGAGGGGAAAAGGCGCCGGCACCCTCAGAAGTCCAAGCAGGCCAATCGACCGGGATGCCCAAAGCGCCAACATTACCCATGATCCAACAGGTTGAGCAACCCAAACCGCCAAAATGACCCTCTAGGGTAGGTTCAAGGGCGGCGGGAAGCCCCGCACTGTAAGCGTGGCTAGTGTCCTGTGCCGAAGGCGCGATCCCCTGCATCCCCCAGCCCAGGCAGGATAAACCCTCGGTCGTTCAACCGCTCGTCGATCATGGCGCAGAAAATTTGCACCATGGGGTAGTGGGATCCCAGCCGCTGTAACCCTGGAGGCGCTGCCAAGACGCTGACAATCCTGACCAAGCTGAGATCGGACCCCCGTTTTTTCAGCTCATCCAAAACCCAGAGCAGCGTGCCCCCGGTGGCCAACATCGGCTCGGGAATGAGGATGCGCATCTGGGCGGGGATCCGCTCGGGAAGGCGATTGAGGTAGCAACTGGCTTGCAGCGTTTCCTCGTCCCGTACCATGCCGACGTGAAAAATCCGTGCCTGCGGCAAAAGGGCCTGACAACCTTCCAGCATCGCCAAGCCGGCCCGCAACACCGGCACAATGCCCAGCAGGGTATCCGGCGCGATGACCTCTGCGACAACGGGTTCCAAGGGCGTTTGCACCTGCACAGTCTGGGTGGGGATCCACTCCCGCATCGCCTCATAGGTCAGCCAACGGCCCAGCTCCGACATGGCCGTGCGAAACAGGGGCATGGGCGTCTCCACATCCCGAGCCACAGTTAGCCAGTGCTTGATGAGCGGGTGAGGAGGTACGTAAACACGAAGCTGCTGACTTGCCACCAGAGGACGCCTCAATCTGGGCGGTAGCATAGCGGGTTACCTCGGCAGAAAGCAAGCACTCCAATGGATGGAACCGCATGCCACTGGATCTCGTCTGCAAATGCCGGTAGCCGGAGATACTGATCTGCCCAAGCGTTTTGGGTTTGCTAGGGTGTCGCTGTTTACATGCGTCTTTGGCCACCTTGTATCCTGTAAAAAGCAGGTTAGGGAGAATGGCTCATGGTTTCGTCTCGGCCCTCTGAATCGACCACCAAGGCTCTGAGCCGCCGTCAACTTCTCAAGGTAGGGGCCGCAGCCCTTGGGGGCGGCCTGTTGGCGGCGGGGGGTGCCCAAGCTCGGCGCAAGCCCTCTCCCACCCTGATCGTGGCTCAGGGATCCGGCCTGGAGCGCGTTTCCTACGCCACCAACTGGTATGCCCAGGCGGAACACGGCGGCTTTTATCAGGCGGTGGCGACCGGCATCTACCGCGAGCATGGCCTGGATGTCACCATCAAGATGGGTGGCCCCGGCATCAACATCACCCAGGTTTTGGCCGGTGGAGCTGCCGAATTTGCCATGGGGGGGAGCGTAGGGGTGATCAGTGCCGTGCGAGAAGGGATCCCCCTGGTGTGTGTGGCAGCCATTTTCCAAAAAGACCCGCAGATCCTCATGGCCCACCCCGGCACCCAGCGCTTTGAGGAGCTCAAGGGCCGCCCTATTTTTGTCTCGAAAGGGGGACTTGTCACCTACTGGCCCTACTTGAAGGCGCGTTTTGGCTTCACCGACGATCAGGTTCGCCCCTACAACTTCAACCCCGGCCCCTTTTTGGCGGATCCCAGCTCAGCTCAGCAGGGCTACCTGACTTCCGAGCCTTTTGCTATCCGGCAGGAAGGGGGATTCGAGCCGGTGGTCTTCCTCCTGGCGGATTTGGGCTACAAACCCTACGCCACCACCATCGAAACCCGTCGGCAACTGGTGGAGACCCGGCCCGACTTGGTGGAGCGATTTGTGGATGCCTCGATCAAGGGCTGGTACAGCTTCCTAGAGGATCCCCGTCCGGCGTATCGCTTGATCCAGCAGGACAACCCGGAAATGACCGATGCCCAATTGGCCTACAGCTTCGAGAAGTTGCAGGAGTACGGCATCATCTTGTCCGGCGATGCGCTGGAAAAAGGCATTGGCGCCATGACCGACCAACGCTGGCAAGACTTCTTCGACAGCATGACGGTGGCGGGCGTGTTTGAGCCAACCATCAACTACCGGGCTGCCTATACGCTGGACTTCGTCAATAAAGGCACTGCCTACTACACTGCCTGACCGGCAACACTACCCCGTCACCCAGCCACAGAAGCGGCTGATAGCCGGCCAACTGAGCTCCAACACATCGGTCAGGGCGTGGTCGCTCTCCACTGCCACCAGTTGGGCCCAGGGGCGACGGGCCACGTAGTCTCGGCTGGCTTGGATGGGAATGGTTTCGTCTTGGATCCCATGCACAATCAGGGTGGGCACCGGCCGTCGTAATGCCCCATCTGGGTAGCGTTGGGCATCGGTGACAAAACCGTATTCCAAAGGCAGCGGGCGCCCTTCTCCATAGTGAAACACCGTGAGTTGTCCGGTGCGTTGCCAGGTCTCCACCGCCTCGGCCCCCAGCCGCGGCAGCCAATAGCCCAAAAAGCCGAAAGCCGGCGCCAAGAGCACCAGGCGCTGCACACAAGGGTGCTGTTCGGCAACCCAGGCGGCCACCAAACCCCCCAAACTAGAGCCGATGAGGGTGACAGGAGGGTAGTTCATCTCGGCAAGCTGGTCGCCAACCTGCCGGATCTGGCGGGTCAAGGTGAGCTGGGCAAAATTGCCCTGGTTCAGATCGGGCACCTGAAGGGGGATCCCCACCTGCTGCAGCCGCTGCCGAAAAAAAGTTGCCTTGGCCGACTGGGGCCCAGAGCCAAATCCATGCAGGTAAATGGCCAACACGGAAAAAGATCCCTATGGCCCTGTGGCTGCCGAAAGCCAACCTGCGCCCAACACCACGCTGATGGAGAGGAAAAGGGTAGCCACCGTCCAGGTGATGCGGTTGAGGTTTTGCTCGGCACTTTTGGAGCTGGAGAACAACTGGGCCTGCCCACCAATGCCCGCCAACCCATCGCCCTTGGGGCTGTGCAGCAGCACCAAGATCACCAGCAAGATGGCCGAGGCCGACCAGAGAAACTCAAAAAATGCTTCCATCGCAGAGGATCCCCGTAGGGCAAGTTGCCAAAGCCATTATCGCCTAAAGCCCCATCCTAGCGCACTCTGTCTCGGCACCGCTGCCATTGCCAAATCCAGTCGCCAGGCCCAGACGTCTCTGCTCTCTCCAGGAATGTCGACCATTATTTCACCGCCTGGGCAAGTGCGCGGATCCCGGCTTGCAGACGTTCCTCGATGTCGGCCTCTAGCTGGAGTGTTCCGGCAGCATCAAACTGAATTTGAGAACTTAAGATGTAAACCCCTCTCAAAATATGGGTGGCCCCCATCACCGACAACACAGGTTTCATCGCAAAGTCGATGGCCAGCAGATGGGCCAGGGTTCCCCCGGTGGCGATGGGGAGAATCACTTTACCGGTAAAGGCGTCTTGATCCAGCAAATCCAGCAGCGCCTTCAACACGCCTGGATAAGAGGCTTTGTAAACGGGAGCAGAGATGACGATCCCGGCAGCTTGGGCCACCTTTTGCTGGATCTCCCTGAGTTGAGGGCTATCGAACTTGGCCAGCGCCAGATCCTCTGGCGGCAAGTCCCGCACCGAAACCAACTGAGTGGTCAACCCCAAATCCGACAGGATCGCGGCAGCATGATGCAAAATGGCTTCCGAGCGAGAAGGAGCGCTGGGACTACCGGAGAGCAAGAGGATGCTGGACATAGGTTGCAGACAGAATGCTGCCTCAGTTGTATCAGGGATCCCACGTGAAAGATGATGATAGACTAGGAAGGACAGGGCTTCAGGATGCCGGGCCCAGTCCTGTGCGGGCGTAGTTCAGTGGTAGAACGCTAGCTTCCCAAGCTGGATGTCGTGAGTTCGAGTCTCATCGCCCGCTTCTTGACACCAGACAAGCAAAACCCTCTTCCCCCGATCATTATTCGGTTCCAACCTACCCTGAGCCGATGTCGAGTTGGAGGGGGGCAAGGAGCCAGTAGAAGTTCTTGGGTCGGTGTCCGCTTAGGTAATCAAGCATGCAACTTTACGAGTCCGACTTCTATGCCTGGACGCAACAGCAAGCTGCACTGCTGAGAGCGGGGCAGTGGGAGCAACTGGATATCGCCAACTTGGTGGAGGAAATCGAGGCTTTGGGCAGGCAAGAACGCCGGGAATTGCTGAACCGGCTGGGGATCCTGGTAGGACATCTGCTGAAGTGGCAATTCCAGCCCCACCTGCGAGGCAAAAGTTGGCGGGCAACGATCACCGAACAACGCCGCCAGATCCAGCGGTTGCTCAGGGACAATCCCAGCCTCAAGCCCGATCTTTCGGCAGCCCTGCAAGAGGCTCATCAGGACGGGATCCTGGTGGTGGTGAGAGAAACGCCCCTGTCTGAGACAGATCTGCCGGCCCAGTGTCCCTACACATTAGAGCAGGTGATGGATCCCGACTTTTACCCTGGCAAGGAAGATCCCCCGTGATCTGCTCAGCCCGCCGAACCGGCAGCAGGGCCCCCGTGGGTCTCCACCGGGTTGTCCACCACTCGTCGCAGCACGCCGTTGACGAAAGCGGCGGCCTCCGGATCCCCGTATTTTTTGGCCAATTCTACGGCTTCGTTGATGGCGACCTTAACGGGGCTGCTGGCCAGGATCTCCATTTCCACCACCGCCAGGCGCAGGATATCGCGTTCGATCCGACCCACCCGCTGCAATTGCCAGCCCAGCAAAACCTTTTGCAAACGAGCATCAATCGCCTCTTTGTGAGCATGCAGAGCGGTTAACAGTTGCAAAGCATAGGCGCGCACTTCTGAAGATTGGGCAATGTGCAGTAGCTCTGGCATGGACAAGGCAACTCCCAGCCGGTTGACCGCCTGTTGGGACAACTGCACAACCTCATCCAGGATGTGGCGGACGCTGTGCAGTCGCTGTTCCATGTGTTCCAGGGCTTGGCCGGCGTTGCTGAGGGCCACTTGGGCTTGGTGGGCCAGCTCCAGCAATTCTCCCGGCGCGGTGTCGCGGGCGTTGGTCTCCGTCAGAGCCGTTTCCAGGCGCTGCAGATGTCGTTGGGCCTGCTGAAGGCGGACAGTAAGGGAGCGAGATCCGCCCTCTTCCTTGGCATCAGAAGCAGCCAATAACAGGGGATCACTCTCGTGCAGCAGGCGATCGCTGCGCTGAATTTCCGCCGCCGCCGTGGAGAGAGTTTCATGGGTCTCTTCCTGCAGGGCGCGGATGGCTGCCAGCAGCAAGTCCGCCAGTTGTTTTTCGCTCAGTTTGGCCGCCGTGGCCGGCAGTTGGTTGACCCCTAGCAGGGCCAGTTCGCGGGCAACACGCCGAGGTTGCATTGCAGAATACCCATGGTTTTGAACAACTGCCCCATCGGGCTTAGCCATGCTAGCAGGCTGCCGCGGGGCAAGGAAGAACCAGAGGCCTCGCTGTCAACTCGCTTCGGAAGGGCGGCTTAACACGCGAAACGCCAAAGATGCACTCTGCTCTTTGCCATAGGGGGATTGGCTGGAGACCGAGAGGGTGAGCCGCCGTTTGCTGCGAGTGATGCCCACGTATAGCAGCCGCAACCGCTCTGCCGCCAAGTCTAGAAAGGCCTGTTCGGTAGGAGAGTTGGCCTGCAGCTCCCAATACCTTCTGGGGCTGAGCTGTCGCAACTGGGCCAGGGCCTCTGCTTTCATGTCTACATCTTCCAAAAACTTCAGCCCCACCGGTCGCTCCCCGTGCTGGGCGGGAAACTCGTAGGCCGACACCTGGGGGATGAACACCTGATCCCATTCCAGCCCCTTGGCACGGTGCAGCGTGGCGACGGTGATGCTGCCCGGCTCGGGGTCGAAGGCAAAGATCTCCGAGGGCAGGTTGTTAAGGTGGCGATCCAGAATCACCTGAAATTCTTGGGCAATCTCCTGCCAATCGACCTCAGGCAGGGATCCCAGCACCTGCTCCAACTGGTCGATGACGTAGTGACCTACAAACAGTTCTTCCGGCTTGCGGTAGAGGCTTTGGACAATCACATTCAGCGCCTCTGCCCAGGGAGAACGCCCGGCCCGTAGCCAACTGGCTAGGGTACACAGCAGCCGGCCTAAGCTTTGCCAAGAGGGGCTATCCGGCAAAGTAGGGGCTTCCCCAAACTGGGGAAACAGCAGCCGCTCCGGCAGCGAGGCGCGGATCCAGTTCAACATCGGCCCCAGCTCCAGGCGCGGGATCCCGGCCCAGTCGGCCAGGTGATCCACAGCAGCGGCCAGGCGAGCGGGGACAGTGGGCTGGGCCAACCAGTCGATTATTCCCTTGAGTTGCAGCAACACCCGCCGCTGGCTGGGGTTGCCCCGCAACAGATCGATCATCCGCTCCGCCCCCAGTTCCCGCAGATAGTCGAGGGCCTTGCCCCCCAGCTCATTGGTGGTGACCAGAATGGCCACCGTCTGGTCGGGGAAGGCTTGGGCGGCTGCCAGGGCCCACCGTGTTACCTCCTGCAATTCCTCTTCCGGCGATCCGGCTACCCGGCGAAACTCCACCTGACCCTCGCTGGCCGGGGGATTCTGGCCGCCAGCGGTGGCCGGACGAATGTGCTGGGGAGCCAGGGCGGTGCGCAGGGCCGGGATGGGGTGCTTCTGGTTCACCCAGTCCACCAGGCGGTTGGCCAACTCGAGGATCTGGGGGGCGCTGCGGCTGGACTCTTCTAAGACTACTCGGGGATTGGCCTGACAAAAGGCGCGAAACAGCCGTGGCTCGGCGGTGGTGAAGGTGCCCATGATGCTTTGGTTGGGATCCCCCACCCGCACCAGGTTGCCGGCGCGCTGGCTGAGCAACCGCAGCAGCTCTTCCTGCAGGGGGGAGCTGTCCTGGGCCTCGTCCTCGAACAGGTAGTCGTACCAGCTTTGCACCTGCTGCCGCAGCACAGGGTCGCGCTCGATCAGCTCCACCGCCTGCCAGCCCAGGTCGTCGTAGTCCAGCTTGCCCAGGCGACGCAGCTCCGCCTGGTAGGCGGCATAGAGGGGGGCGGCCCAGCCCAGATAGCCCTCCCTGTCGGCAGGGATCTGCTCCGGCCCCAGACGCAGATTCTTGGCCGTGCTGATCACCGCCTGCACCATCTGCTGGAAGCTACGCCGAAACCGCGTCCGGTTTCGAACCACCTTCTGGTGGGAATCGTCGGGGGGAATCAGCGGCTCCCAGAGGTGGGTGTGGTGGGCGAGCCAGGCGCGGCAGAGACGGCTGAGCAGGCGCTCCTGTTCATATCCCTCCAGGATGGACAGCTCTTCCCAAAGGCCAGGGGCCTCCCGCAACACCCGCAGCGATAGCGAATGCAAGGTAAAAGCTTGGGTAAAGCGCTCCGGATAGCCCGCCTCTTGCAGGCGTTGGTTGATGCGGCTGATCAGATTGCCCCGCGCCGACCGCATGTAGGTGAACACCCCGATGCGCTCCGGCGGGATCCCTCGATTCAGGATGAGGTCGGCAATCAGCAGCTCCAGGATGAACGTCTTGCCGCTCCCCGGGACTGCCGCGATCCCCAGAGGTCCCGAACGATACGCCAATGCCCGTTGCTGTTCTGGACGCAGCGTGACTTGGGGAAAAGGAGAAGCAGCCAAACCCACCATCGGCTCCCTGCCTAGTTGAGAATAAAAGTCTCGATGGCCACCGCCACCCCATCTTCGCTGACAGGGGGAGCCACCCAATCGGCGTGGGGCAGCAGAGCCGGCGAGGCATTCCCCATCGCTACCCCGATCCCCGCATACCGCAGCATCTCGATGTCGTTGTCGCCATCGCCGATGGCCATCACCTGCTCCGCCGACACCCCCAGCAGCTCTTCTGCCAGAAAACGAACGGCATTGCCCTTATTCACCGCCGGATGGGCGGCCTCCAAAAAAATCGGCTCCGAGCGAGTGAGGTAGAGCTGCTCAGGAGAATACTGCCGCCGCAGGGATCCCTGTAATGCCTGCAAAAACTCCGTATCTTCACAAACAGCCAGGATCTTGGTGGGGCTTTGCCCATATTGGGCGGGGGAAAGCATCTGGAGCGGCACCTGGGAGCGTTCGGCATAGGCTTGGCTGAGGGGGCTGAGCTCTCGCACATAGAGCTGGTCATCGATGTAGAGGTGCACCCCCACCGGCTGATCCTGCAGCACCTGCAACAGCTCCTCCGTCAGCCGCCAGTCCAGGCTCCAGTGTTTTAAGGTCTTTTGGCTGTCGGGATCGCGAATGAGCGCCCCCTGATAGCTGCAGAGGGGCATATCGGCCCCAATGGCGTGGTGAAACCGCTCGGCAGAGCGATGCATCCGACCCGTCGCAATCGCCACCCGCACACCTGCGGCTTTGGCTTTTTGAATGGCCCGCTGCACCGGCTCCGAAACCTGGTTGGAAGGCCCGGCAATCGTGCCATCGATGTCCACCACCAACAGCCGAATGTCCCTCCGGGATCCCCCTTCCTTTTTTTGCTCTTGGATTTGAGCCTCTGCTCCGGTTTGCATTGCCCCTCCTCCTGGCAACCTCCCAGACCCTAACACGACTGCGGTCGGCTCCGTCGATAGTCTCAATAGGCCAGATTGAAGTGATCCTGAGTTGGATGCTGAGAGGTCAATCGACGGGGATTAGCAATGGTTCAAATGGCCGGTTAAAGGGTTCGGATCCCTGCCCTCTGCTGTTTAAGGAAAGAGCATACAATTGAGGAAGACTAGCCCCGTGATGGACAGAAATACCGTGAACATGCTGAAACGAATTGGTCGCGTCTGCCGGCCTTTGCTAGCCGTTGCCCTGGCCTTGATCTTGGCTTTGGCCCCCGTGAGCGCCGTCTGGGCCCGCAGTGGTGGTCGTATTGGGGGCGGCTCTTTCCGGTCTCCGACGTTCTCTGCGCCCCGCTCCATTGGCCCTCGCTCGGCTCCGGTGTACCCCAGCTATGGGGGTGGGTTCGGGTTCCCCCTGGTGGTGCCCTTTTTCTGGGGGGGCGGTGGCGGCCTGCTGACACTGCTGCTCTTGATTGGGGCCGGCAGCTTTTTGGTGCGCAGCCTGCGCTCGGCTGTTTCCGAAGATGGAGAGGACGGGGTTGGCGACCCGCTGGTAACCGTGGCCCAGGTGAAAGTGGGCCTGCTGGCCAGCGCCCGGCAACTGCAAAAGGAGATCAACGCTCTGGCTCTGGAATCAGACACCCAGTCGCCGGAGGGGCTGAGCCAACTGTTGCAGAATGTCAGTCTGAGCCTGATGCGCTACAGCGACTACTGGGCCTACGGCCATGCCCAGGTGGAGAAGCTGCCCCTCCCCCGCGCCGAATCCCTGTTCTACCAAGCCTCTTTGCAAGAGCGCAGCAAGTTTAGCGCCGAAACCCTCACCAACCGCAATAACCAAATCCAACAGGTTCCCCAAGCGGCGCTGAAGCGCGCTGCTGCTGGGATCCCGGACGTGGGCGAATACCTGGTGGTAACTCTATTGGTTGCGTATCGTGGCAACTTGGGTACACTACCTGTAGTTAATTCCGTGGCGGAGCTGCGGCAGTGTCTGATGCAGTTGGCTGCCATCCCGGCCGAGCGGATTGTGGCCATCGAGGTGCTGTGGACGCCGCAGTTGGAGGGAGACACCCTGTCGGCGGAGGCGCTGTTGACCGAGTACCCGGAAATGCGGCTCCTGTGAGGGAGCTGGGCTGAGGAGACGGCAACAGTCGGCTGAGTGTCTCAACGCCTCGGGATCCCCACCGTGAGGCCAGAGAGGTTCTATGTCCGGGTTGGATACTTCAGCAGCCAGGGGCCGTCGTTCTCCTTGGGTATGGTCTGGCCAAGCGAGGCAGGCAGATTCTCTGTTTGATGAGCTGTTTGGGGATCTGGAGCACAGCCTTGAGGCAGAGGGAGCGGAGGAGTATCCCTATTTGGGTACGCGCCCCCCGTTGCTTTCCCGCCGTTCTTCGGCTGGCGGCGGACTGCTGCTGGGTTTAGCTTTGGCGGCCACGCTGGTGGCGGGGCTGGCTTTTTGGATGACTCTGCGCCCGCGATCAGGGGTTTTCTCACAGGCCGATCCACCTCGGCAAAGGGATCCCGATCTCGTCGAGGCGCTTGGGCCTGCCTATTCCGCTTCCCTGCCAGCCCAAGAGCCGTCCTCGGCTTCAGAGGAGGAAGGTCGCCTGGATCTGCCTGAAAAGGTTATCTCTCAGGAGCCCAGCGGAGAGGTCGTGGCCAAGCCGGCGGCGAGAACGATCCCTGCAGCGGCAGCCAGCGCTCCTCCTGCCGCTCGAAGGTCTGCTCCGCCGGCGCGGATCCCGCCTCAACCGCCGCCCCAGATGAAGTTGGTGGGGTTGATCCACGATCCGGGTGCCCCTAAAGCCTTGATCTTGGTGGACAACGTGGTGCGGCAGGTGCCGGTCGGCCAGGCGGTGAAAGGAGAGTGGCGAGTCATCTCCATCAGCCCCTACGGGGTGGGCGTGAGCAACGGCGTTCGCAGCGTTACCTTGCAGTTGGGGTTGTCGCAACGGATCTAGATATCTCTCTTTTGTCTGGAGAGGGATCCCCGTGGAAGGTTGGATCGATAAAGAAAAAGGGAGAAGGGGCAGATGAAATTCGCCAAGCTGGGGCGAATGAGCCGCGGCAGAGTGGGATTGGGCTTAGCTTTGGGGTACCTCTGTCTCGGTCTGTTCGCTTGTCGCAGTGCGCCCCCCTCTTCTGGCTCTCCATCTGGGATCCCGCCGGCCTACGCCCATCGCCCGCAACTGCAAGGGAAGGCAGTGGTGGAGCTAGAGGTGCAAACTGCTGAAGGAGTGGGCAAGGTTCTCTTGGAGATCCGCGGAGAGGAGGCGCCCCTTACCGCCGGCCAGTTTGTGGATTTGGTGCAGCGGGGCTTTTACAACGGTCTCACCTTCCATCGGGTGGAGAAAGATCCCCAGCCCTTTGTGGTGCAGGGCGGGGATCCGCGGGGAGATGGCACCGGCGGCGCCCCAGAGCCGGGCAGCAGCCGCTTGCGCACCATCCCTCTGGAGATCCAGGTGCGCGGAGAGCCTCACCCCCGCTACAACACGTTGATCGAGGATCCCATCGCCCTGAGCAAGCTGGCCTTGCCCCATCGCTTGGGGGCGGTGGCCATGGCCCGTTCCAGCCCTCTCGACTCGGCTTCTTCCCAGTTTTATATCGCCCTCTCTGCTCTGCCGATCCTGGATGGGCGCTATGCCGTGTTCGGCTATGTCACCAGTGGCATGGAGTGGGTGGAGCGCCTGCAGGTGGGGGATGTGATCCGCTCGGCGCGGGTGCTGGAAGGAGCGGACTTGCTCAGGTATCCAGCAGGAGCAGATCAGACGGCGGCCCCCGGCGGTTTATGATAGGCAGCAGCTCTGCTGCTGGTTCGGCTGTCGTGGCTTGGGGAGGGGAGAGTTTTGTGCTCGCCCTCTCCACCAACCTGTGGGCGCCTTTTCATGCATGAAGACGCTTTTTCTCCTCTTGAACCCCTAGACGAGCTGCCACCTCACTCGCCGCCGGAGGTGGATGTGGAGCGGATGCTGCAGCAGTTGCAGGATCCGGATCCCCGTTTGCGGATGCAGGCGGCCCGCGCCTTCTGTGAGATCGAAGAACCCCGCGCCATCCCGCGCCTGTTGGCTTTGCTCAGGGATCCCTGCCCGTTGGTGCGGGTGGGAGCGGCCTATGCCCTGGGTCGCAATCCGGATCCCGCTGAGGTGGAAGTGCTGATCCAAGGCCTGCGCCGGGATTGGAATGGCTATGTGCGCAAAGGCCTGGTGTGGGCCCTGGGCAATGCTAAGGATCCCCGCGCCTATCCGGTGTTGCTGGAAGTGTTGGCTGAAGATATCGCGGCAGTGCGGCTTTGGGCGGCCAGCGCCCTCGGACAATTGGCCCAAGCTCAGGTGTTGTCTGGCCCGGCTCTGCAGGAGGTAGCGGCAGCCCTCTGTCGGGGTTTGGCCCACGATCCAGTGGCGGCAGTCCGCGGCAACTGTGCCTGGAGCTTGGGGATCCTCGGGCAACAGGTGAGACTGGCTCTCGAGGATCCCACCGTTTACGCGATGTTGAAAAGGCAATTGCTGACAAGCGCCAGCCGCGATCCCGATTGGGGAGTGCGGGACGATGCGCGGCTTGCCCTCCTAAAATTAGCGGATCCCGACTTGCCGGAGCAACTGGATAACCTTAAGTAAGCTACCTGACACGACTACCCCC
>NZ_JANSJI010000291.1:0-709 GCF_047462475.1 Synechococcus sp. H55.11 | reverse complement strand
CACGACCTATCCTGATACGCTGATTGGCGCGTGGCTCGCGCTTGACCCCGCCGATGAGGAGAACGGCTGCCTGTGGGTCGTGCCCGGGTCGCACTTTGAACCCATCTATCCGCCCGACGCGATTCCCCACGCCCATGTGCAGGCAGTGAACGCTTTTGAAGACCTACACGAGGTGCAGAATGTGAGCCACTTGGACGACGAGGTGAACACGCTGACGCACATCGTGCGCAAGTATCCGCCGCCGATTCCTGTGCGGATGGCGCCGGGCGATGTGCTGTTTTTCGATGGGCACATCCTGCACCGCTCGTATCCGAACCGCACTTCGGATCGCTGGCGTCGGGCGTTTGTGAACCATTACTGCAACGCGCGCTCATGGGTGCCGTGGAATCACGGCAAGCCGTATGAGGGCGACAGCGCGAACTATCAGCATATCCTGGCGCGCGGCAACACGCACTTGCCGTTCGCCAAGCCGCAGTTCGGCACGGAGGTTCACCTGTACGAGCCGAGCCGCGACGGCAGCCCGCCCCCGCGCATGATGGGCGACCTGGAGGGCAACATGGGGATGGGCTAACGACAGAAAACCCGCGTGTTCGCCCTCACCCCCAGCCCCTCTCCCACAGCGTGGGAGAGGGGCTGGGGGGTGTCTGATTCACATCTCCGAGCCCACGAGCGAGGCCGCCGGGGGGGGTTGGGCGGGGGGGGAGGGAGA
>NZ_JANSJI010000290.1:0-14004 GCF_047462475.1 Synechococcus sp. H55.11 | reverse complement strand
GGTGGGGAATTCCGCACCTTACGTTAAAATTCCGAGCCAGAAAGGGGACTCCGTCTTGCATGGGCAGTTGGAAAAGGGGTTTTCCTTTGCGTTTTGCCTCTACCGGCGTCCTTTTCGGCAGCCCTTGCGCACCCGCTACGGCCTATGGTCTGTCCGCGAAGGGATCCTGATCCGGCTGACGGATCTGGAGACGGGTCAGCAGGGCTATGGGGAGATTGCTCCCCTCCCCTGGTTGGGCAGCGAGACTTTGGAGCAAGCGCTGGCGTTTTGCCAGCAGTTGCCGGCTGAGCTATCCGAGGCCCAGATTGAAGGGATCCCAGCAACTCTGCCCGCCACTCGCTTTGGCTTGGAATGCGCCTGGCTGGCCTGTCGGGATCCCGGCTGGCTGGCCAGGGATCTCTCGGGGCTTGCGTTTTGTGGGCTTTTGGGAAAAGCCGTCCCCGTAGGTTCCTACCCGGTTTACAAAGGCAAGGTGGGGGTGGATGCCTTTGAGCAGGAGTGGAAAAAGCTAGCAAGCTGGCTGGAGCAACTGCCGCCCGGATCCCGGCTGCGCCTGGATGCCAACGGGGGGCTGACCCTAGCCGAGGCGCGGCGCTGGCTGGCCCTTTGCGACCAGCTCAATCAGGAGTGGCCGGGCAAGATCGAGTTTTTCGAGCAGCCTCTGCCCCCGGAGCAGCACGCTGACTTGATCCAACTGAGCCGCGAGTTTCAAACTCCCCTTGCTCTGGATGAGTCAGTGGCCGGCCTGGAGCAGTTGCAAGCTGTCCACCGCTCCGGCTGGCAAGGGATCCTGGTGGTCAAGCCCTCTTTGGTCGGATCCGGTCTTGCCCTGAGGGACTACCTCAGCCAACACCCGGGGTTGGATCTGGTGTTTTCCTCGGCCCTGGAAACCCCTATTGGCGCTTGGCACGGCCTAGTTTGGGCGGGATCCCTGCAGGCAAAAACAGCCCATCCCAGAGCCTTGGGATGGGGGGTGGGGGAGTTTTTCCCAGAGTGGGATCCCGTTCAATTGGGCGCGATCTCGGCGTCGGAGCGGGCAGCCCTGATGCAGGCGGTGTGGGAGCGCCACAGCCGGCCCTAGACTGCAGCAGCCTGCTGTTTGGCATGTTCCTGCCGCAGGTAGGCCTGGATAAAGTGCATCAGCTCCTCCGGTTCGCCATTCATAAACGCCTCGACATTGTAGGTTTCGGCGTTGGTGCGGTGGTCTTTGATCAACTTGTAAGGATCGAAGGTGTAGGTGCGGATCCGGCCCCCAAAGCCCTGGGTCACCATTTCGCCGCGGATCTCGGCCAGCTTTTGCCGGCGCTTTTCCTCTTCCAATTCGATGAGCTTCGCCTTCAGGATCTGGATGGCCCGCTCCTTATTTTGCAGTTGGGAACGCTCCTCGGTGCAGCGCACGGCAATGCCGGTGGGCTTGTGGATGACGCGCACCGCCGTTTCCACCTTGTTGACGTTTTGGCCGCCTGCCCCACCGGAACGAGAAGTCTCGAACTCCAGATCCTCTATCCTCAGCTCGAACTCATTCTCTTCCTCCAGGATGGGCATGACCTCGACGCCGGCAAAGCTGGTCTGGCGCTTGCCGTTGGCGTTGAAGGGGCTGATGCGCTCCATGCGGTGGTTGCCCTTCTCGGCGGAAAGATACCCATAGGCGTAGGGCCCCTCGATCAACAGGGTGGCCGACTTGATGCCGGCCTCTGCCCCTTCCGAGTATTCCGAGAGGCTGACCTTGTAGCCCTGGTTTTCCGCCCAGCGGGTGTACATCTTCAGGAGCATCGCTGCCCAGTCTTGAGCGTCGGTTCCCCCCGCGCCGGCGGTGATGGTGAGGATGGCGCCGTTTTTGTCGTAGGGGCCGGAAAGCAGTTGCCGCAGCTCCCATTGGCCGAGCTCCCGCTCCACCGCCGCCAGGGATCCGGACACTTCCGCCAACAGCTCCGGGTCGGGATCCTCTTGCAACAGCTCCAGGGCGCTGGTGGCATCTTCCAGGCGATCCTTCCAGCGGTGGACTTGATCCCAGGAGGCCTTGAGGCTGTTAAGCTGTTGCAGGTGGCGGCGGGCCGCCTCGGCATCGTTCCAAAATTGCGGCTGCGCGGCCTCTTGCTCCAAAATGGCGATCTGTTGCTCTAGGCGGGGCAGGTCAAAGATAGTCCTGAGCACTGCTCAGGCGCGAGGTGAGCGATTCTAGGGTGCGTCTCAGATCGGCCAGTTCCATAGAGAGCATCAAGCTGCGCATCGGCTCCCATCCTAGCCTGTAGGCTAGCAATTCAACCAAGGGATCCAGCTCTTTTGCAGGTTTGCTGCAACACCGTGAACCGCATTCCTGGCCAATTGGGTGATCCCGCGCCGGCTCTAGGAGGCGACAGGGCGGCCTTAGGCGATGGCTTTTGCCGAAGGATCCCTGTCGAAGCACCTCAAGCCCGTAGCAGAATGGAAAATCTTGTTTCGGAGGCCGCTATGCTGAGGGGCTTTTCCTTGCTTTCCGGACTGGTTCTGGCCGGGGGTGTGGCTGCTCTGGCCATCACCAATCCCACCCCGGAAGCGTACGGGGCCTACGCAGGGGAACAGTTGGCTGCCTATGCCACGCGGGAATACTGCGCCCAGCTCCCGGCTTTTTTGCCCACCCTCATTGAGGAATGTCACGCCCTTGTGCAAGAGCTGCAACCGGAGTTGGCAGAGCTGTTCCTGCGCCAGACCCGCCGGCAAAACTTCATCCTCTTCAGCCTCTACAGCACCGATTTGTCGTTGCTTAACTTTGGCCCGCTGGGGATCTCTTTGCCCACCTACCACTTCCAAACTCTGGCGGTGGCAGGGCAGTTTTACACCTACGAGATCCGCGAGGGCCAGACCACTCCCAAAAAAGGCTAAACCTGGGATCGCTCCAAGAGGGCTTGCAACTCCTCCAGGGCCGCCTGGGCCGACTGGGCCTGCTGGTAAAGGGATTGCACCATCTCGGCGCTGGCCTGGGCTGATTGCAGGGTGGATTGGCTTTGGCGTTGGATGCGCTCTGCCAAGCCGCGGATGCGGTTGCTGGCTTCGGTGGTGCGCCCTGCCAATTTGCGAATCTCCTGGGCAATGGCGCCAAAACCGCCACCTCCGCCGCTGCGGTTGGCCTCCACAGCCGCATTAAAGGAGAGCAGGCGAATATAGCCCGCCACCTCTACGATCAAGTCAACGATGGTGTTGATTTCTTTGAGCTCGCGGGAGAGCTCCTGGTTGCTGTCGGCAATTTCCTGAGATAGACGGCGAACGGCCTCTACTCCGGCAAAGGTGGCGGCAAAGGTGGATTTGCCCTTCTCCGAGAGCACCGAGCTGATCTCGATGATGCGGGCGTTGAGGCGGGCCAGTTCTTCGGAGCGCTGCTGGGCCTGGCGCCGCTCCCGATCTAGAGCGATGTTCTGGCTGAGGATCTCGGCCTTTTGCCGCTCCAGATCGCGGGCATACTGAAGGCTGCGGTTTTTCTCTTGCTCCAGCTCGGCCAAGATCCGTTTCATCTCCTCCTGCTGTTCTTGCAGCTTCCGCTGCGTGGCCAGATGCACCTGCGACTGGGCCACCAACAACACCGGCACATCCAAAAGGCGGTAGTCCTGGGAACCAACTTGTACCACCACCGGGTCGTAGATGGTCTCCTGGGGCCGCCGGAAGGCCTGGCTGGCCGCCGCGATGACATCGCAGTCGCCGGGGAGCAGCAAAAAGCCCCGTCCGTGGAACTCCACCATGGAGCTGATGGGCCGCTTCAAAAACACGTCTAGGCCATAGGGCTTGCTCAGCATCCACTCCAAAATGGCGCGGCGGGTCAACATCCCCTGCACCCGCGACCGCTCATCCAGCACGATGACCCCCGAAAGGCTGGGATCATCTTCTAGGCGGCGCACCACGTTCTCGCAGGGGGTGGACTCGCTCACCTGAAAGTCCACCAGAGCCAGATCGCGCAGCTTGGTGTTGATCGAGAGGGTGGGAGTGGGCGGATTGGTCAGGGTAGCCATCACAGGGATCCTCGGCGCGGGTTGGGCAGAGACAAGTGGCCAAGAATGTGCTATGTATAGAGGAGCACAGAGGCAGAGCTCTGCTCGCCTTTCCAGCGAACCGGTGGCAAACAGAGCCGGCCACCCTTAGTTTGGCTTGAGATCTTGTCTGCTGGCTACAAGCCTATACGGGATTGTGCGGAGAGATGCTCTTTCTTTTTCATTTGTGCTTTATTGGTGGGCAGGCGAGGAACCTGTTCTGAACCCAGGGACTAAGGGGATCTGGGGTTAGCGAGCCTCTTGATAGCGGTGGTAGATCTCCAGGATTTCGCCGCGCCCGCGCTTAAAAGCTGCCACCACGTGGGGATCGAAGTGGCTGCCGCTGTTGCTTTCCACAAAGCGAAAGATCTCGTCTAGATCCCAGGCTGCTTTGTAGGGGCGGCGGCTGGCCAAGGCATCAAAGACATCGGCCAAAGCCACAATCCGCCCTTCCAGCGGGATCCCTTCGCCCTTGAGGCCCCGCGGGTAGCCGCTGCCATCGAACTTTTCGTGGTGGGTGAGGGCAATGATGGCGCTTTTTTTCATCAGCTCCGAGTCGGACTTGCTGAGGATCTCGTAGCCAATCTCAGGGTGGCGGTTCATGATCAGGCGCTCTTCAGGGGTGAGGGGGCCTGGCTTTTGCAAGATGGCATCCGGGATCCCGATTTTGCCCACATCGTGCAGGGGGCTGGCGTAGAAAATCAGCTCCTGTTCTCGGCTGGAGAGGCCCAACTCTTTGGCGAGAATGCGGGAGTAGTGGCTCATCCGCTTGAGGTGAAACGAGGTGTCTTGATCCCGGTATTCGGCAGCCTGGGCCAGACAGAAAATCGTTTCCAGGTGAGCGGCTTTCAGCTCTTCCCGCAAGCGCACATTTTGATAGGCAACCGCCGCCTGGGAAGCCAGGGCTTCGGCCACCCGGACTTCCAACTCAGAAAACGGCTGGCTCCAGTCAGCCACCTGGTTGGGCGCTGGGTCAGCAGGGCGATCCGGCCTGAGACGGTTCAAGAGTTGCAGGGCGCCGAGGATGTTTCCTGAGGGATCCCGCAGCGGCACCGTGAGCAAAGAGCGGGTGCGGTAGCCGGTTTGCTGATCTACTTGGGAGTTGAAGGCATAGGGCAAGCCCGGTGGCAAGCGATAGACGTCCGGCAAGTTCAAGCTCTCCCCAGTGAGCACCACATAGCCCACAATGCTGGAAGGAGTGAGGGGCAGGCGCAGATCCTGCAGCTCCTCGTTGCGGTTGACCACGAAAAAGCGCAACTCTTCTCCCTCCCGGATGAACAAGCTGGCGCCATCACAGCAGGTCAGCTCGCGGGCTTGGGCGACAATCAGTTCCAGCAGGCGCCTGAGATCCGTTTCCGAAGAAAGGGCGATCCCCACTTGAATGAGGCGTTGGCTGAGACGCAGGGCATCTGGGGTATCAAACCCGGTTTCGCGGGGGTGAAGGTCGAAGGGGGTGGCCAGGTGGGTCACGGTTGGTTCTCCATGGCAGAGTTTGGCAGCAGCGCGTTCACAATAGAACGGTAGCAGGGCCATGCGGCTCCTGCCGCTGCCCCAATCCCGTTGGGCGAGACCAGCCCAACAACACCCAAAGCACCCAGGTCTTGGGTTATCTCAAACCCAATTGAGGCACTCCCCAAGCGCCGTTGCCCCTTCTCCTTGCCAAGGCCCGTCTACTCTACACATTCTCCCGGCTGGGGAGCCGGGAGGCCAACGCGATTTTGCCCAAGTCCATCGGGATGACAGGATTCGAACCTGCGACCCCTTCGTCCCGAACGAAGTGCGCTACCAAGCTGCGCTACATCCCGCTGGTAGGCTTCTTCAACCGCCCACCAAGGCTCAATAAGTATAGCACGCCGGTCGGAGCAACCCTGGAAGGGATCCAATCTGCGCTAAGCTGCAAAAACACCCCTCTTGTCAAGCCAGGTATGAGTCAGTCCAAGGGTTTCAGCCCATCCAGGCCGGAGAAAAAGCCGGCCAAAGCCAACACGGCCAAGCGCAAGGAAGCCGCCAAACGCTACGACGAGCTGAAAGCCAAGGGGATGCCGGAGTTCAACATCTTTGTTCGACATCGCCAGCCCGCGCCCGGCAAGCCCAACCCCTGGCTGCCGGTGGGATCCCTGGCGGTGGGGCGTTCCGGTGCCATTCACCAGGCCATTTTCCAAAATGAAGAAGAGCTCAAAAAAGCAGCCGTGAGGCTGTTTCCCCGTCTTAGTAAAGTGAAAGATGACCTAGAGTTTGGGTTTCGCCTCAAAGATCCAGACTTCCAAGACGAGCCGATCCAGGTGGCGATCCGGCCCCAGCCCTCGCCCCTTCAAGTTTGGATGACCAAAATACGGAGTTGGTTGGGCCTATCTGCTCAAAAAACTTCCCCAAAAACCTGAGGACAGCCTGTCAAACAGCCGCAAAGGCTCTGGGCAGCCAGCCCACAATCAGAGGGTTAACCACCTCTGGGCGTTCGTCATGGGGGCAATGGCCGGTATTGGGAATGGGCAAAAACTGGTAGTCGATCCCCTGCACATGGTTTTCAAAGCCGCATCCCCGTTGAATGGGCGTCCAGGGATCCTCTTCTCCCCAGAGCACCAACAGCGGACAGCGCACCTGGGGCAGCAGAGATTCGGGAGTGGGGCCGGGAGGAGCGGTGAGGATGGCAGCAAACACCTGCTGAGCGCCCACATCACAGGAAGGGGCATAGAGGAGCTCCACCAGCTCATCGGTAATGGCGGCGGGGTTGCGATATACCTGTTTCAGGGTGGCACGGATCCGCTGCCGCTGCCGCACCCGATCAAACACCCACGGCCCGGTCGCCGGAGAGGCTACCAGGGCAGTAAAGGCGGCCATGAAAACGCGGAAAATCGGGTTGAGCTCGTGGGAGCGGTGGTTCAGGCCGCCGGCACAGTTGAGCAGCACCGCCCCTGCGGCCAGTTGAGGGTGTTGGGCGGCCATCATCAAGCTGAGCAAGGCCCCGATGGAATTGCCAATAAACACCGCCGGCTGCTGCACGTGCTGCTGCCAAAAATCCGCCAGCAACTCCGCCCACAGATCTAGGCTGTAGGGGAGAGCAGGCTTGGCCGAGCCACCAAACCCCAGCAAATCCAGGGCATAGACCCGGTATCCCGCCTCAGCCAGCACGGGGATGTTGTGCCGCCAATGGCCGATGGAAGCCCCAAAGCCATGCACCAAGACCAGCGGAGATCCGGATCCCTGCACCACGTAGCGAATGGCATGGCCGCGCCAGCTCCAGACTTGAGGAGCAAAAGGCGCGATGACATCAGCCGCCCAACCGGCAGGAGAAGCAGTGAACACAGCCAGAAAGAGGTGGAAATGTTCTGAGACTACTCCTTCATCCTACTGCCACTCTGGAATAGCCTCGTCTTCTGGCCCTCACCCCCCAACCCCTCTCCCAGAGAGAGGGAAGTCACGGCTTCTCTAGACTAGAAATGACTCCCAAATGCTCACATCCGGCTGCTGCCGACCAGTGCGGGCTCGGAATCTGGGCAAGTATCCACCAGTCCAGTTGTTTTAGAGCGTGGCCCCTGGTGCCCGCAAGCCGGTTGGACGGGTTAGAGTAAAGGGACTGTTAAGATTTCTGATGGTTTTGCGGTTGCCGAGGCAACACTGCGCAAATGTAACACTACGCAACTCTGCACCCCCCATGCTCCATCCTCTGCTGCAACGGCTGCGCTCCTCCACCCTGACCCCGCTGCGGGATATCCACTGGACACCAGAGCTATTCGGGATCCTCTTGGTGTACTTTGTGCAGGGGGCGCTGGGCTTGGCACGGCTGGCCACCAGCTTTTATCTGAAAGATAGCTTGGGCCTCAGCCCGTCGCAGGTGGCAGCGTTGATGGGCGTTGCCATGAGTCCCTGGATCCTCAAACCCCTCTACGGCCTGCTGTCGGATACCGTGCCCGTAGCGGGCTACCGCCGTCGTCCTTACCTCTTGCTTTCTGGGCTTCTGGGGTGCGTGGCTTGGCTGGGCATGGCGCTGTGGGCGCCGACGGCTGGGCTGGCCACCCTGTGGATGGTTTTGGGATCCCTGGCGGTGGCGGTGGGAGATGTGATCGTGGATTCGCTGGTGGTGGAGCGGGTACATGGCCATGACTGGGCAGGGACGGGCACGCTGCAATCTTTGACTTGGGGGGCAACGGCCTTGGGATCCCTGCTCACCGCCTATTTGGGAGGGGCGCTCTTGGCCCATTATTCGCCGCAGGTGGTGTTTGGGCTGACGGCCTTTTTGCCGTTGTTCATCGCTCTAGCGGCTTGGGTGATTGTCGATCAGCCGGTGGCGTTGTCTCAAGGCTGGGATCCCTTGCAGCAACAGGTGCGCCAGGTGTGGCGGGCGCTGCGGCAGCCCAGCATTCTGCTGCCGGTGCTGTTTGTATTCGTTTGGCAGGCCACTCCCAGCGCCGATGTGGCTCTTTTTTACTTTGTTACCAACGACCTCGGCTTTGGGCCGGAATTTTTGGGTCAGGTGCGCTTGGCAACCAGCATGGCCAGCCTGCTGGGGGTCGGGATCTTCCAGGTGTATCTGCGGCGGATCCCACTGCGGCCCCTATTCGGCTGGATGACGGTGCTCTCGGCGGGATTGGGCCTGACCAGCCTCATTTTGGTCTATCACCTCAATCGGGATTGGGGCATCGACGATCACTGGTTTAGCTTGGGGGACAGCTTGGTGCTGACGGTGGCCGGGCAAATTGCCTTCATGCCGGTGCTGGTCTTGGCCGCCCGCCTTTGCCCCCCTGGGATCGAGGCCACCCTCTTTGCCCTGCTGATGTCGGCTTTTAATCTGGCGGGGTTTCTCTCCCAAGAGCTGGGATCCCTGCTGATGCATGGGCTGGGGGTGACGGAGACCGATTTCAGCCGGCTGGGGCTGCTGCTGATCCTGACCAACCTTTCCACCCTCTTGCCCTTGCCGTTTTTGGGCTGGCTGCCGGAAGGAGCCGATCGCCTGAGCGGTGCGGAGCACTATTCAGAGGCGGAAGCCCAGGCCTCTCTGGAAGCTTTTTTGCAGGATGTGCGCCCAGAAGAGACCGAGGCTGCTTTGGCGATAGAAGGGGTCGCTCTGGTCGAAACCGACTTGAATTAGAGTTGGTTTCAAACCTGATGAAGACACTCCCCAATCACTCCGCGCTGCTTCCCTCACCCCCAACCCCTCTCCCAGAGGGAGAGGGGAGTTGGGAGTCTAGGTGACGAACCGTTTTACTGTTGCCAGTCTGACCTTGGAGCAGAAAGGGATCCCAGCGCCCAGATCAACCGCTGCGCAGCGCTGAAGAGCACCAGAATCGCCATCAGCCCAAACAACCCCACCATGTACTCGGGGAAAAGGAAAAACAAACTGTAGAGAAAGATGGTTTCGCTGCCCTCGATCAGCCCAGGCGGCATGGTTAGGCTGGTCAGTTCCCCTAAGGACTCTGTCCCGTTGATGCAAACAACCCTTCGCCGTTTTTCCAGCAACCCCGCCAGGTACATCCAAGCGCAAAGGTTGATGTAAAAGCTGGCCAGCATCAGGGCCAGAAATGCATAGCCTGCCAGGGATCCCTGGTGAAAGGCCAGCCCCAGGGGAACGACCGCATACACCACCACATCCAGCAGCATATCCAGGTAGCCGCCCAGATCGCTTTGCCGCCCCTGCAGCCGAGCCAAGGTGCCATCTAGCCCATCCATCAACCGGTTCAGCAGCCACAGGCCCAGCCCCCATCCATAAGCCCCGTAGGCCGCTGCTGCGCCAGAGGCCAGGCCCACCGCAAACCCCGACAAGGTAATGACCAGGGGATGCACCCGTTGGAGAGGGGTTTGCAGCACCGGAGCCAAGAGCCGCTCCTTCCACTGCCTCAGGGTTTTATCCAGCAAGGAACACTCCTTTGAGAGTCGCCCGTTGGGAGCTAACTTGGAACTCATCATCCCAGATCCAGAAGGCGAGCGTGTAGGCTGAGACAGACTTAAGCTGGGCCAAGCCCGCTGGGTAAACTTAAGAAAGAAGGGGCCAAGCACTGGTCAACCCAGCAAGTGGCGCTTCCAGAAGGCTGAGCAACCCTGACCCCGGACACCCCCATGAGCGAGACTCTTGCTCCTGCGCTAGAGGCGACTGACCTCCATCCCGAACCGGCCATCGCCATCTCCGGCTTGACCAAAACCTATCGCACTGGCTTTTGGTTGAACAAGGTGGTCAGCCCCCTCAAGGATTTTTCTTTGACAGTGGCCCGCGGCGAGACCTTTGGGCTGTTGGGGCCCAACGGGGCCGGCAAAACCACCACGATCAAATGCCTGCTGGGGATTGTGGAGCCCACCAGCGGCAGCGGCACGCTCTTGGGCAAACCTTTGGGGGATCGCTCCATCAAGCAACAGGTGGGCTATTTGCCGGAGAACCCCTATTTTTACGATTACCTGACAGCATGGGAATTTCTCCATTTTGCCGGCAAGCTGTTTCGCCTGCCCGATAGCCTTCTCAGGGAGCGGATCCCGCAACTGCTGGAGCTGGTGGGGCTTTCTGTAGATACGGCCCGCAAAAAACAACTGCGCACCTACTCCAAGGGCATGCTGCAGCGCACCGGCATGGCCCAAGCCCTGATCAACGACCCGGAGCTGGTGTTTCTGGATGAGCCGATGTCGGGGCTGGATCCCATGGGCCGCTACCAGATGCGGGAGATCATCTTGTCCCTCAAGCAACAGGGCAAAACGGTGTTCTTTAACAGCCACATCCTGGGGGATGTGGAGGTGATCTGCAACCGCGTCGGCCTGATCGTCGGCGGCAAATTGGTGCAGCAGGGGACGTTGGACGAGCTGCTGGGCCAGAGCAAAAGCTACCGCGTGCAAGGGCACGGTGGCGCCATCGACCAGTTCCGCGACTGCCTAGGGCACTTCTCGATCCAGGGATCCCATTGGTCGGGGGAATGGAGCGGATCCCTGCCGGAGCTGCTGACCCTTTTGGGCCAGGCGGGGGCGGTGGTGACCGATTTGCATTGGCAGCGGCAATCTTTGGAAGAATTCTTTGTCAATCAGGTGCGGGCTATCGAAGGCGATCATCCCGTCTCTGCCTAGACTTGCCCCACCCCAGTTGCTCTCCAGCGCAGCAGAAAAGCCTACACTGGGGGAGTAAGCCGCTACCGGGATCCCTATGGTGCCCCTGATCATCGATTGCGACCCCGGCCAAGACGATGCGGTGGCCCTGCTGCTGGCAATGGCCTCACCTGAGCTGCAGTTGCTGGGCATTACCACGGTGGCTGGCAATGTCTCTGTGGAGAAGACCAGCCGCAACGCGCGGCAGATCTGCGAGTTGGCCGGTCAGCCGCAGATGGGAGTCTATGCCGGCTGCCCTCGCCCCCTCTTGCGCCCCCTGGAAACTGCTGAGGACGTGCATGGCAAAAGCGGGATCGACGGCGCCAATTTGCCGGAGCCGCAGATGCCGCTGGGATCCCGGCACGCGGTGCAATTTCTCATCGAGACCCTGATGGCTGCCCCTGAGCCGGTTACCCTGGCGCTGCTGGGCCCGATGACCAACTTGGCGGTGGCCCTGGTGCAGCAGCCCCGGCTTGTGGAGCGCATCGGGCGGCTGGTGTTCATGGGAGGATCTGCCTTTGAGGGCAATGTCACCCCGGCAGCCGAGTTCAACATCCTCACCGATCCCCACGCCGCCCAGATCGTGCTCAGCGCCGGGATCCCAGAGGTGGTGATGCTGGGTCTGCACGTCACCCAACAAGTCCTCAGCACGCCGGAGCGGATCGAGCGGATTCGCGCCCTCAACACCCAGGTGGGGCAGACGGTGGCCAACATGCTCACCTTTTACGGTAAGGTCGATGTGGAGCGCTACGGGTTGCCGGGGGGGCCCTTGCACGACCCTTGTGTTATCGCCTACCTCTTGCAGCCGCAGTTGTTTGAACTCAAGCCCTGCTATGTCGAGGTGGAAACGGCCAGCCCCTTGAACCTGGGCCGGACGGTGGTGGATCGCTGGGGATCCAGCGGCCGTCCCGCCAATGTCCAGGTGGCTTTTGGAGTAGATCCTGAAGGGTTCTACCACCTGCTCACCGAGCGCCTGGGCCGTTACCGATAATTCTGGTTAACTTTATCCTTGAGGCCAGATCTGAGGTGGACAATCCCGGCGCCGTCCAAAGTGTCAAACTGGCGTGGGTAAACCTGCCCACCGCCGTTACCCTGCTGCGGTTGGCAGGGATCCCCTTTGTTTTGCTGGGGCTGAGCCTGAGATCCCCGTTGGGAGAGCGGCTGGCCCTCTGGGCGTTTTTGCTGGCGGCGGCAACCGATTGGCTGGACGGCCACTTGGCCCGCCGCTATGGGCTGGTCACCGATGTGGGCAAAGTTTTGGATCCTTTGGTGGATAAGCTGCTGGTGGTGGCGGCCCTGCTGGGCCTGCTGGAGCTGGGGCGGATCCCGGCCTGGGGAGTCTTTTTGCTGGTGGGGCGAGAGCTGGTCATTGCCGGTTGGCGGGCCAACCAAAGCCAAATCCGCGGCGCCAATCTCTGGGGCAAAGCCAAGACCGTGACCCAAATCCTGGCCATTGCTCTGCTGATTTTGGGGTGGCCGGTCGGGATCCCTTGTTTTTGGGTGGCGGTGGTTCTCACCCTGATCTCTGGCCTGACCTATTTGCACAACGATGGTGTTGCCAAATCCTCCCCGTCGCGATAGCGGCGCGGAGCGCTATGATGAGCAGCGCATCCTCGGGTTGGATCCGGGCCTGGGAACTTTGGGTTTTGGTTGCATTCTGGCGGGATCTGCCGGGTTAAAACCCGTGGATTATGGGGTGATCAGCACCCCTAGCCAACACTCGATGCCGGAACGGCTGCAAACGCTGTACGAGGACTTGAGCCAGTTGCTGTGCCAACTGCGCCCGCATCAGGTGGGGCTGGAAAAGCTCTTTTTCTACAAAATGGGCAACACCATTGCCATCGCTCAAGCTCGTGGCGTGATCCTGCTCACCTTGGCCCAACATCACCTGGTGCCGGTGGAGTTTACCCCTGCCCAAGTCAAGCAAAGCCTGACAGGCTACGGACGCGCCGACAAACAGGCCGTACAAGCCGCCGTGGCCCGCGAGCTCAACCTGCCCAACCTGCCCCGTCCGGATGATGCCGCCGATGCCCTGGCTATCGCCATCACGGTCTGGCACCACCGCTTCTTTTGAGGGATCCCGGCCCCGTTCGACTTCAGCAAAGGCGACCAGATTGGCCGTTCGCGCTGGCGGGCCGAAGGCCTTTCAAGATGGGCTAGACTCAGTACAGCGAGAAGCACAAGCCCTATGCCTTCTTCTTCCGTGGATGTTCGCGAGCTGCCCCTGTTTCCCTTGCCGGAGGTGGTACTGTTTCCGGGCCACCCCCTGCCGCTGCACATTTTCGAGTACCGCTACCGCATGATGATCAACACCATCCTGGAGACGGATCGCCGCTTCGGGGTGCTGATGTTCAATCCCCAGACGGGATCCCCGGTGCGGATAGGCTGTTGTGCTGAGGTGTTGCAGGTGCAGCGGTTGCCGGATGACCGCATGGACATTTTGACCTTGGGGCAGCAGCGCTTCCGCGTCCTGGATTACGTGCGGGAAAAGCCCTTCCGGGTGGGGCTGGTGGAATGGATCGAGGATGAGCCGACCACCTCTTCCGAGGAGCTGCAGAGCTGGGCGCGCCAGGTTACGACTCTCCTGCAGGACGTGGTGCGTCTTTCGGGCAAATTGATGGAGCGCGATACCGAGCTGCCGGAGCAGCTTCCCACCACCCCTGTAGAGTTGTCCTACTGGGTGGCCAGCCACTTCCAGGGAGCCCCTCAGGAGCAGCAAGCGCTGCTGGAAATGGTCAACACCGAAAGCCGGCTGCGCCGCGAAGCCGAAATTCTCGAGTCCACCCGCAAGCACCTGGCCGCCCGCACAGCCCTCAAGGATCTGTTTACAGAAATCTCCTGAGGTGCCTGTCAACCGGCCAGCTCTGCTCCCATCTGTTCTGGCAACTCTTGTGGATTTTAACGTAAGGTGCGGAATTCCCCACCGTCTATACGGTGGGGATGGATAGCA
>NZ_JANSJI010000289.1:0-716 GCF_047462475.1 Synechococcus sp. H55.11 | reverse complement strand
ATTCAGGTTCTAGTGGCAGCAATGCCATCGGGGTTCAAGTCCCCGGTTCCGCATTCTTTTGGCTTGGTTGCTACCTACTCCATCACCTCAACGTAGAGCAAGCTCTAAAAGAATCTTGCTTGGCTGCAGAACTCCTGTGAGGCCGGAAAAGGCCGTAACTTTTAGAGAGTCAGCTCTTTTTCGATTTGGGAGAGCTTGATACGAGCAAGAGCCAAGTTGCCTTTCTCTCGATCCAAAGCCAGATAGAAAAATAGCCCAGGTATGTGCTTAAGTAGATACATCAGGTGATACTGAGTCTCCAGAATAATAAGTATCTCTTCGATTCTGTCGGTGAACTTAAGAGACTCTGCAACTCGCATCTTGGCGCGGATCACCTCTGTGTTTCCGGCAATGGCCAACTCCAGATTAGCTTCGGGAAAGGCAGGGCTGTTGGTGCCCTTAAACCCCAGACACATTCCGGTCTTCCAGTCCCCCAAAGCGACGCCCAGTGCCCCGTCAATGGTGAGAGCCTTCACCAGACTGTCTTGAAGCTTGTTCATAAGGCTGCCCTATCCCAGAAGCTTGATCCTAAAGTGCGTCCGATCATGATAGGCCCTTCATTAGAAGGTTTCAACTTAAAAATACTAGAACTTGTTTATTATTAAGATAAGTACAACTAAATGCTAAATGCGTTAAGCGAGAGTCGTCGAGATTTTCTTGCCTTTACGTGCATCTGT
>NZ_JANSJI010000288.1:0-725 GCF_047462475.1 Synechococcus sp. H55.11 | reverse complement strand
ATGATAGAGTACAGAGAGATTGGTGCGAGCCCCTTCATGCCTCAGTCCAAACCTGACAAATCGCCCCTCCGCAAATTCCTGGAAGCCCTGATGCTGGTGTTTGGCGCAGTCATGTTCCTGGGCTTCTCCTTTGGCCCGATACTGCAGGCACTGGGGCCTTCTGACTCGGCAGACACCGCCAATTTGGTTACCGAGCAACTGCGGGCCCAGGCGGACGGCTACCGGGCCGTGCTGGAACGGGAGCCGGATAACCCCATTGCCCTGCGGGGGTTAATTGACACGCAACTGCAGCTCAACGAGCCGCAAGGGGCCATTGAGCCGCTGAAGAAGCTGGTGGAACTGGAGCCGGAAAATCGGCAACTGCGAGCTTTTTTGGCTCAAATTCAGCGGGAGACAGGAGATCTGGAAGGAGCGCTGGAGCAGCTTCAAGCTCTCTACAAAAAGGATCCCAAAGATGGCCAAGTTCTGCAGGAGCTGGCCGATGTTCAACTAGTTCTGGGCCGCACTTCTGAAGCCATTGACCTGCTGGAGAACTATCTGAAGGAAGTACCGGAAGATAACGATGTCCGGCTGCGCTTAGCTTTTATCTACGCCCGCAACAACCAGACGGGAAAAGCGGTGGCCCTTTATGATGAGATGATTGCAGCGGATCCCAGCGATTTTGCCCCGGTATTGGGCAAGGCAATAGCCCTCAGCTCTGCTGCCGATGCCGACCTACGGGCACA
>NZ_JANSJI010000287.1:46498-53092 GCF_047462475.1 Synechococcus sp. H55.11 | reverse complement strand
GCGCGTTCGCGACAGCGTTGCGTAGCAATAATGACATAGAGAAACGTTTCATTGCTGTTTGAAATGACTATCTCTTGCGTAGGTAGGATCCCGCTTGGCTACAGAACTCCCATGCAAGGGTTGCGATAGTCAGCGGGAGTGTCAAAGCTGAGCTGCGTGTTTTGCCTATGCAGGAGTGCTCATGGAAGGCTGGAGTGTTTGTCAACCATCTCGGCTAGAACAGCAGCGTGCAGAAGCTGGTCAACAGCAACGTCACCGCCGTCAAGAGCAGGCTGAAGCTCCACAGCCACAAGGCAGCAGCCAGCAAAATCCCGATGACCCAGATGAGCAGGGCATTCCAGTAGGGTCGGTTGGGGGCTTTGGAGACGTTGATTTTTTGGAAGAAGGGCAGCAGGATAAACGCCACATCCAACAGCAGCCGCGGCAGCCGCAAGTCCTGGGGCAGGGGCAGATCCCGCACCGCCAGATAGAGCAGCCCCCAGCTCAACAGAAGGGGGATCAACAACAGGTAATTGGATTCGGCCAGCAGCGGTCGCTCCACCACCAGCGGAAACAGAGGGCTGATCCCCCAGCCCAGATAGAGGTAAAAGTCGAACTTCAACAGCGGCTGCAACAGAGGGGGCAGGCTGAGGCGCTGCAGGTGTTGTTGAATCCTATTCCCCTGAGCTCTGACTCTCTGGCCCCCAGATCCACCTTTTCCGGCTGAGGCCGCCCGCCAGCCGCAGTGGTCGCAGTAGGGGGACTTATATCGATAGGCCGGGATCGGCTTGCCACAGGCGGGGCAACGCTGGATCGGACGCGGTTGAGAACTCATGACCATCCGCACTCCTTCTGCTCTAGCATGCCCCAATTGTCGTCAGTTGACTCCCAGGGCAAACGACAAGGTGATACACGCTGCTCCCAAAGCAGCGCCGGCAATAACCTGAACAGGCGTGTGGCCCAGCAACTCCTTCAGGTAAGGTTCTTGGAAACGATCGGCGCCCTTCTCTTCAAACCATTCTTCCAGGAGACGGTTCAGCACCCGCGCCTGCTTGCCGGCGGCCTGGCGGATCCCAGCAGCATCGTACATCACCACCAAAGCAAAAACCACCGTCGCCGCAAACAGCAGGCTGTCCCAGCCTTCCTGGATCCCCACCCCCACCGACAAAGCCGTCACCAGCGCCGCGTGGGAGCTGGGCATCCCCCCCGTCTCCACCAAGACCCGCAGGTCGAGCTTGCCCGACCGCACATAGGCCAGGATCAGCTTCATGGCCTGGGCCAAACCACTGGCCAGCAGAGCAACCCAGAGGACGTGGTTGGCCATCAACTGTTGCAGCATAGAGCTCTCCGGCACCAGAACGCGACCAGGGTCTTTAACAGGGGGACAGGGATCCCATCTGAATCTTGTCCTTTTGTCCTGTCCTAATGCTGACGGCGAGTGATGAAATCTGCCAGGGCCAACAGTGGCTCGGCCCGGGATCCGTAGGGGCGCAACGCCTCCTTGGCCGATTGGATCAGCTCCTCGGCTTTTTGCCGGGAAGCCTCTAGGCCCAACAAGCTGGGGTAGGTGGCTTTGGCGGCAGCTTGATCCTTGCCTGCCGTTTTGCCCAGTTGCTCGCTGGTGGCAGTGATATCCAAAATGTCGTCCACGATCTGAAAAGCCAAGCCAATGTCGCGGGCGTAGTGGCCCAGGCGGGCCAGCAGCTCTTCATCAGCCCCTGCCAGGATCCCGCCTGAGACCACCGAGGCTTCCAGCAGAGCGCCCGTCTTGTGGCTGTGGATGTACTCCAAAGTTTCCAGGGAAATGGCTTTGCCCTCCGACTCCAAATCCACCACCTGGCCCCCCACCAAGCCGGTTGCCGCCGCTGCGTGGCCAATGCGGGCAATGACTTGCAGCACCAACTGCGGCGGTACCCCCTGAGTTTGGCTGGCAATATGCTCAAAGGCAAAAGCCAGCAGCGCATCTCCCGCCAAGATGGCAATGTCTTCGCCGAACACCTTATGGTTGGTGGGTTTGCCGCGGCGAAAATCGTCGTTGTCCATGGCTGGCAGGTCGTCATGGATCAGCGACATGGTGTGGATCATCTCTAGGGCGCAGGCAGTGGGCAGGGCCTGCTCCACGGAGCCGCCGGCCAACTCACAGGCCGCCAGACAGAGGATCGGCCTCAGGCGTTTTCCCCCCGCCAGCAGGCTGTAGCGCATCGCCTCGTAAATGCGCTCCGGATAGGCGGGAACCAGAGCTGCAGAAAGCGCCTCTTCCACCTGTTGCTGACGCCGGCTCAGATAGACTTTCAGGTCAAAGGTTTGGGCAACCAAGCGGGGTTTCCTCTCAACTCGGCAATGGGGGGATCCCTGTCGAGTAGTTCTACAACAGGCTTGCAAGCCGACATTATCTCATGTCCACTCCAGGTCGGGATCCCTGCTTGAGCCGCTAAAACTCTATCTTGATACCCTGCACGCGGCGGCATAGGGGATCCGCAAGCTTGCGCTAGCCGTCCCCCCAATGTCAGGATGCATTAAGGATCTTCAGCCGGCTTGGTCTTCTTATGTCCCACTCATCTGCTCAGCTTGGCGATGGCGACCGTCTGCTGCGGGCGGCCCGTGGGGAGGTGCTGGATCGTCCTCCGGTTTGGATGATGCGCCAGGCGGGGCGCTACATGGCGGTCTACCGTGAGCTGCAGAGCAAATACACCTTCAAGCAGCGCTGCGAGATCCCGGAGCTGGCGATTGAGATCTCGTTGCAGCCGTTTCGCGCCTTTGCCCCCGACGGCGTCATTATGTTCAGCGACATCCTCACCCCCCTTGAGGGCATGGGGATCCCCTTTGAGCTGGTGGAGCAGCAGGGGCCGATCATCGACCCGCCAATCCGCTCCCAGGCCCAAATCGACCAAATCCGTCTCTTAGAGCCGGAAGAAAGCCTGCCCTTTATCAAGACCATACTCAGCACCTTGCGCCGCGAGGTGGAAGGGAAGGCAACGCTGCTGGGCTTTGTCGGCTCCCCTTGGACCTTGGCCTGCTACGCCGTAGAGGGCCGCAGCTCCAAAGACTATGCCCATATCAAGAGCCTGGCCTTCACTCAGCCGCAGATGTTGCATCAGTTGCTGAGCAAGCTGGCGGATAGCATTGCCCGCTACGTGATCTACCAGATCGAGTGCGGTGCCCAGGTGGTGCAGTTGTTTGACACCTGGGCTGGCCAGCTCAGCCCCGGCGATTACGAAGCTTGGGCCTTGCCCTACCAAAAGCAAATTGTGGATCAGGTGAAAGCTCGGTATCCGCAGGTGCCGCTCATTCTCTACATCAACGGCAGCGCCGCTTTGTTGGAGCGGGTGGGCAAAGCTGGCATCGATGTCTTCAGCCTCGATTGGATGAGCGACATGGCCGAGGCCAGGGCCCGCCTGGGATCCCTGGCGGTGCAGGGCAATCTCGACCCGATGGTGTTGCTGGGATCCCCGGAATTCATCCAGCAGCGCACCCTGGAGGTGATTCAAAAGGCGGGACCCCGCGGCCACATCATGAACCTGGGCCACGGCGTGCACCACACCACTCCGGAGGCCAATGTCCATCACTTTTTCGAGACGGTGCGCCAATCGGCAGAGCTGCTCAAAGCTCTCTAGCCGTATAGAAAAACCCCTTGACTCTAGGAGTAGGGTTTGCCTTACGAGCCAGGGATCCCCGGTGTACATCAGCGTCATCATCCCCACCTACAACCGCCGTCCCATCTTGCAGAAATGTCTGCAGGCTTTGGCCCAGCAGCAGCCTGGCCCCTACAACGGCTACGAGGTGGTGGTGGTGGACGACGGCTCCACCGACGGCACGGTGGAATGGCTGCAGAGCCAGCCGCCAGATTTGCCGCCGATAAAGCTTTTGTGCCAAGAACACCGCGGCCCTGCTGCCGCCCGCAACCTGGGGTTTCGCCATGCCCAGGGATCCATCATTGTTTTTATCGACAGCGACCTGGTGGTGGTGGATCATTTCTTGGCCGCTCATGCCCAGATGCTGCGGCGACACGGCGTCAAGGGGGATCCCAGTTCGCTCCAGGAAGCCAAGGTCTTCACCTATGGGCGGGTGATCAACACCTGCAATTTCCAGGATCCCTGCTCCGAGCCCTTCAAGCCCACCGATTTTTCGGCAGCCTTCTTTGCCACCGGCAATGTGGCCATCGCCCGCCATTGGCTGGAGCGGGCTTGTGAAACCCCTGCCGGCCCCTTTGACGAGCGGTTTCACCTCTACGGCTGGGAAGACCTGGAGCTGGGGGTGCGGCTGAAGCACCTGGGCCTGCGCCTGGTCAAGTGCCCCCAGGCCACCGGCTACCACTGGCATCCGCCCTTCGAGCTAGCGCAAATCCCAGCCCTCATCGAGCGGGAGCGGCAGCGGGGCCGCATGGGCATCCTCTTTTACCAAAAGCACCCCACTTGGGCCGTGCGCCTGATGATCCAACTGACGCCTCTGCATCAATGCCTATGGGGCCTGCTGTCGCTGGGGGGCTGGCTGAACGAGAAGCGGCTAGAGCCGCTGCTGCGCTGGTTGATCCGGCAAGGCCGCTCGCAGTTGGCCTTGGAGCTGTGTCGGGTTTGCTTCCTCAACTGGTACAACGTCCAGGCGGTTTACGAGAGCTACAGAGCAATGAAAGCCCGAAATAGCGGGATCCACCTGTCCTGAGCGCTCACCAGCGTCGGATAGGTCAGCCGGCCATAGTCCTTGCCGGGGATCAACGGCCTTCCGGGATCCGGGTCAGCAGGGCCAAGGGGCTCCCAAACGGCGCCGGCCCCCTTGACGATGGCCCACACCGCCGCCACATCCCAGATCTTGGGTGAGCGTTCTACCGCTCCCAAAAGGCTGCCGCTGGCCACCGCCAGCAGGTTGTAGGCAGCGCCCCCCAACATCCGCGCTTTGCAGGGAAATTGCGGGCTAATCCAGTGGCTGCTGCGGGAGCAAAAATTAAACAGTTGGTTGGGGCCGGGTGGGGCGGTGCTGGGGTGGATGGGCCGAGGACGGACGGGATCCCGGTCGTGGCGGATGAGAAAAGCTCCTGCCGGCGCATCGCCCGCAAACTGAGGCCAGTAGCCGTAAAAAGTCTGGCGGATGGGCGGCAGATGCACACAGCCAAACACGGGCACGCCCCAGTGCAACAGCGCCAGCGAGCTGCCCCAGATGGGGATCCCGCGGGCAAAATTGGTGGTGCCATCCAAGGGATCCACCACCCAGCACCACTCTTCCTCCGGGAAAATGTGGTTGGACTCCTCGCTCAGGTAGCCGTGAGCCGGATAGGCCGCGGCAATTGCCTTTTGAAACGTGTCATCTGCCCATTTGTCAGAAGCGGTTACCAAGCTGCCGTCCGCTTTTTCCGTAGAGGAGGCCTGGCCAAAGTCTGCCAAGAGCTGCGATCCGACCCTTGCCGTGGCCTGCAGGGCAAACTCGGTAACCTCCAGCCAGAAGGGGGAGGGAGAGGCGGTTTCACAAAGAGCACCCATGCCCCAATCCTAGCGGGATCCCCAGCTTTTGGGGCGAAAAAGGTTGGCAATGGCAGCGGATCCCTCACAAACAGGTCTTGCGCCCTCAAGCTGACTAGAATCATTTAGGTAAGTCCTCTCCTCGGCTGGCCGTCCTCCTCCATGAACCAGCGCCTCATTGGACAACTGATCGGCAACCGCTACCGACTGACCCACCACATCAGCGAGGGTGGCTACGGCAATGTGTTCGAGGCGGTGGATACCCAGTTGAATGACGAGCCGGTGGCCGTCAAGTTGTTGCGCCCGCCGCCGCCAGACATGGAGCCGGAGTATTACCAGCAACTGCAGCAGCGCTTCCTGGACGAGGCCAGGGTCAGCGCTCTGTTGGGCGAGCACCCCAACATTGTGCAGGTGCGCTCCTATGGCCTCTACCAAAACCAGCCCTACCTGGTGATGGAGTACCTGAATGCCCAACCCTACACCGGCCAGGGGTTGGACTATGTGTTGGCACGGGAAGGCCCCTTGCGCCCAGAGCGGGTGGTGAACTTGGCATTGCAAATTTGCTCGGCCCTGCACCACGCCCACAACTTTCACATGGATCTGGGCAAACACTCGATTCGAGGAGTCATCCACCGCGATATCAAGCCCAGCAACATCTTTGTGCAAAAAGGGCCCGACGGCAAGGAACGGGTCAAGATCCTCGACTTCGGCATTTCCAAGCTCATGGGGGAGACCTCCCGTGGCCTGACGCAAACCGGGTATTTTTTGGGCACGATGGTCTATGCTTCCCCGGAGCAGATGCGGGGAGAGAAGCTGGATGCCCGCTCCGACATCTATTCGCTGGGGGTGGTGCTGTACGAGCTGTTAACCGGTGCCCTGCCCTTCGAGCCGGAGACCGATACCCTGCAGGGCTGGTACCACGTCCACAACTTCCAACAGCCCCGCCCCTTTCAAGACCATCCGCTGCCCCACCCCATCCCTGAGGCTCTGGAAAGGGTGGTGCTGCGTTGCTTGGAGAAAGACCCTGCCCTTCGCCCGGCCACCATGGAGGAGCTGGCCCAGCAGCTCCGAGCCGTCTATGGGGATCAGATCCCGCCTCCCGCCTCCTCGGCTCCTCCTCAACAGGTTTCTCTTCAGCGGATCCCTGCGGGGTTTGGCCAGCAGG
>NZ_JANSJI010000287.1:34129-46398 GCF_047462475.1 Synechococcus sp. H55.11 | reverse complement strand
GCGCAAGGGTGCTGTTGAACTTGCGCCGCGTCCCGCCTGTGCAAAACTAACAACAAGCCTCTTAGGGGATCCCGTCCCGAAAGACAACCCCAGTTGGATGGTCATTTGCATGGCTCCCTCACCCCCAGCCCCTCTCCCAGAGGGAGAGGGGAGTTAGGGATAGGACAGCCTTGCCTAGCAATAACGACGTAGAGAAACGTTTCATTGCCATTTGAAATGGCTCTACAAACTTAACTGCAACCTTCAAGCAGCAAAAAGATCCCCTTTCGAGGATCTTCTTGAGAATACTGTTGCGCCGTTTTACCGTGGTTTTCGACCTGGAAAATCCAGTGTAGGATATCGGGGATGATTGTCGATAGTTTCCAAATCAAGTTTGGCCTACTGCTCTCACATCCACTTCCCATCCTAATTGTCGAAGGGTATCGATCGCAAAAACATAACGGCAGTCACCAACGCCGCAGAATTCTTCGTCGATCATACCGCATTTTTGGGGTGTGCCTGTCAAGTGCTCAGCAAGGGCTTAAGATGAAAGGCAGCTTGACTTTTTGCCGGCCATGCTCAATTCCTGGTTAGACAACATCTACGGCGCCTGGTTTCTGCCGGAGCGCACGTTTCGGGCGTTACGGGAACGGCCTGTTCTCTGGCAAGCCTTTGGGGTGGTGGGGCTGCTTAACATCCTGGAGGTCATTCGCCGCTCCGGAGCAAGCCTGCCGAGCATGGTACTGGCGGTACTGATGGGATCCCTGGGCTGGGTGGGTTTGGCGGCTTTGTTGCAGTTGCTGGCCTTTTGCTTGGGGCGGGCCGCCCCTTCCTTTGCGGCGCTGCTGTGCTTGACGGGGTTTGCCGGTTTGCCGTGGCTGCTACTGGGGCCTGCCCAATCCTTGGGCGGCGTGGCGGGATCCCTGCTGGGCTTTGCAGCACTGCTGTGGTTTGTGGTTTGGCAGGTGCGGGCGGCGGCGGTGGCGCTGGATCTGGAGTGGTGGCGCCTGGTGGGCCTGATCCCCTTGGCTTTCCTAGGAGGGATCCTGGCCCTGAGCTGGCTGACCAGCGGCATTGTGGCCTTGGCTTCTCTGGGCTAGAGGGCCATCAAAGCTTAGCAAGCAGAATGAAGCAGCCCACCAGCCTAGCGGGGCACTCGCTGCAGATGCGGCTTTTCCTCCGGCAAAATCGCGCCTTCTACCGGGCAAACCTGCAAGCAAATGCCACAGTCGATGCAGGCGGCAAAGTCGATCCAGAAGTAGTCGGTGCCTTTGGCATTTTTGCTGTCGCCAGGGTGAATGCAGGCGACGGGGCAGGCCTCCACACAGTCGGCAATGCCTTCGCAAACGTCGGTGACGATGGTATGGGGCATGGATCCCTCCCACTGAATTTGAATCCATCCAATCTCAATGCGGCCAGTTGGCTCAAGATTGCCGGCGGGCCGCAGATGGCTTTGTCATTTTAGGCGAAAACGGGGGTCGGAGCTGAAGCTAGCTCTCTCTTAGGTCTCGCTCTTGAAATTGCCACCAACGGCTGAGGGGCCAATAGAGGGCAGGTGCCCACAGGCTACTTAAAATGGCAGATGTGAGGGCATTGCGTTGATGGTTCCACCAGATGCTCTCCAGAGAACGCGGGCCATCGCCGCCGGTGCTGCTGAGAGACTGCAATCCATCCAGCCAAGTTTGCATTCCTGCTGGATCCAGATTCTCGGATCCCTGCGAGGCCACGAGCCACATCCATTGCAGCGCCATCAGGGTTTCGGCGATCACCACCATACCGAAGACGATCAAGGCCACCGAAATGAAGTCTTCCTGCATGTAGCGTTGTTTTTGCAACTTGGCGGTGAGGATCCCGACTACGGCCAGCCCCAGCGCATGGGTAGGACAAGGGCTGGTCAGCGCATCTTGCAGAAAACCCAGCGTGATCCCGGCAACAGCCCCCTGCCAAGCCTTGCGCCGCACGCTCCAGCACACCACCCAGATCAAGGGCCAATCGGGGGTTAGGCCCGCCAGCTCCAAGCCCGGCCCTCGCCACCAAGGGGCCACCGCTGCCAGCACCCCTGAGAGGGCAGTCACCACCCAATTGAGGCAAGACCCAAGCTTAAGAAGCAGAAGGTTGCGCATAGCGGTAGATCAAGGCCCATTGCAAGAGGCCCAGCGGCGCCGACAGTTCGACAGTGGCTTGAGGAGCAGGGCTGGCGTCCAAGTTGACCGCTCGAACCGTTCCTACCACAACCCCGGCTGGATACAAGCTGCTGAGGCCCGCGGTCACCACCACATCCCCCACCTCGACTTTGGGAGCCTTGTCGAAAAAGTCCAAAACAGCGCTTTGGGTGCCCGTACCTCGCAAGATGCCCATGTATCGGCTGCGACTCAACATCACCCCGACACGGCTGGTGGGATCGCTGATCAGGAGCACCCGGCTGGTATTGGGAGTAACCGACTCGACTCGCCCGATCAACCCGCCCGGCGCCATGACCACATCTCCCACCCTGACTCCGTGCCGGCTGCCACGGTTGAGGGTGAGCTGTTGCCACCAGTGATCGGCGCTGCGGCCCACCACGGCTGCCGGGATCCCCGCTTGGGGCATTTGCTCGGTAAATTGCAGCAGCCGCTTCAGCTCGCGATTTTGGTACTGCAACTCGGCTACCAGGGCTTGCAGCTCACGGGTGGCAGCCTGGCTGAGCACCGCGGCGGGATCCACAGGCGGACGGGCCGGGGCAGTGATCCAAGTGTACAACTCCACCAACAGGGATCCTTGGGTTTGGCGCAGTCCTAATGCAGCCCCCATCGCTAGAGCAGACAGGAGCAGCCCCAAACCATGGCGCCTCCACCATTGGCGTAGCCGATTCAAGCGATACCTCTCTGACCCACTCGACTCACACCTCAAATCAGGGATGGGAAAAACTCCTCTAGCCCTTGAAGCTGCCGCTCAACACTCGACCCAAGGTTTTAAAATCCTCCAAAACCCGCCCAGTACCCAGCACCACACAACTGAGGGGATCGGGGGCGATGTGAACTAGGATGCCGGTTTCATGGCTGATCAGAGCATCCAGGCCCTTGAGCAACGCTCCCCCTCCGGCCAACATGATGCCGCGGTCGATGATGTCGGCGGCCAACTCCGGCGGCGTGCGCTCCAGGGTGCGCTTAATGGCTTCCACGATCACCGAGAGGGGCTCGGCCATGCTCTCGCGAATCTCGGTGCTTTTCACCGTGACGGTCCGGGGCAGGCCGGAGAGCAGGTGTAACCCGCGCACTTCCATGCTCAGCTCCTCTTGAATCGGGTAGGCAGAGCCGATCTGAATCTTGATCTCTTCAGCGGTGCGCTCCCCAATGGTGAGGTTGTGAACTTTTTTCATGTACTGGATGATGGCTTCGCTCAGCTCATCTCCCGCCACTCGCACCGACTCGCTCAGCACGATCCCCTGTAAACTCAGGACAGCCACCTCGGTGGTGCCGCCGCCGATGTCGATGATCATGTTCCCGGTGGGCTCTTGCACCGGCAGGCCGGCCCCGATCGCTGCTGCCACCGGCTCGTCCACCAAATACACCTCCCGCGAGCCGGCTTGCAGGGCCGCTTCCATTACCGCCCGTCGCTCCACACCGGTTACGCCGCTGGGGATCCCGATCACAATGCGCGGAGCAATCAGGTAGCGGCCCTCGTGCACGCGATGGATGAAGTGTTTGAGCATCATCTCCGCCGTGTCAAAGTCGGCGATCACCCCATCTCGCAGAGGGCGCACCGCCACAATGTTGCCCGGAGTACGGCCCAACATTTTTTTGGCATCTTCCCCCACGGCCAGGGGTTGCTTGGTGTTTTGGTCGATGGCGACCACAGAGGGCTCTTGTAGGACAATGCCTCGCCCAGCCACGTAGACCAGCGTGTTGGCAGTGCCCAAATCAATGCCCATGTCACGGGAAAATCGGCTGAATAGCCCCACGGTCAGTTGCTCCAGTCTTTATTGGGAAGAACCAGCAAGCTCTGGTACCTACTATAGTTCAGTTCCGTAGGAGAATCTCCCTGACACCCACTCTTCTAAGGGGCGGGGGGCCGCGCTTCCTGCCGTTTAAGCTATAAAGTGCTTCACACCGCCGACGCGAACGAGAACGTATGAGCGAAGCCCTGCCATGGCTGCTGGCTTGTTTCCGGAAATGGCTGCCTTTTCCTGAGAAGTGGCTGCCGCCGGAGAGCTATTGGGTAGGGGGATCCCTGCGGGATGCTTACCTGGCTTGGCTGCGGGGCAGGGCCGAGGATGCGGAAGCGCCGGCGGATTTGGATCTGATGTGCGCTGCGGATCCCGTGGGGTGGGCGGCGGGGGTGGCGCGGCGGCTGCGGGCGGGCTTTGTGGTGTTGGATGCCGAGCGGCAGATTGCCCGTATGGTGTTGGCAAAGTTAACTGTGGATGTGGGGCTGCAGGCAGGTCCCACCCCAGAGGCGGATCTGGAGCAGCGGGATTTCACCTGTAATGCCCTGGCCTTGGATCTGCAAAGGGAGCAACTGCTGGATCCCACCGGCGGACGAGCCGATATTCGCCAGGGCCGGATGCGCATGGTACACCCCGACAACCTGAGCGCCGACCCGGTGCGGCTGCTGCGGGCCTACCGCCAGGCGGCCCAACTGGGGTTTGCGCTGGATCCGGCCACCGAGGAGGCGATCCGAGAGCGGGCCCCCCTTTTGGCCCAGGTAGCGGCAGAACGGGTGCGAGCAGAGGTGGTGGCCCTGCTGGCAACAGGGATGGCGGGGCTGGCCCACCTGCAGGCGGCGGTGGCGGCGGGGTTGCTGCAGGCTTGGCTGCCCCGCTTGCAAGCGGAGAGTCCGGGCTTCCTTCAAGCTCAAGCGGTGTGGTGGTGGGCCGAGACCTGGCAACGGCAGTATCCCCGCACCCTGGCAGAGCTGGCCCAACCTTTGACGGAAGGTGCCCCGCACCGCTCACGCGAAGGGAGCAGCAGGCTGCTGGCGGCGGTGCTGGCGGCCTTGCTGTGGGATCCGGCGGGAACCCCGGCAGCAGTGGTGGAAACCGAGCTGGAACGGCTGCGCTTCAGCCGCGCAGAAATGCGGGCCATCCAAAAGCTGCACCACCTCTTGCCTCAGCTCCAGTCTCTTCTGGCCGACTCCCCCACCCCTGCGCAACAGTGGCGGCTCTATCACCAGGCGGGATCCCTGTTCGGCGGCCTGGCGCTGTTGGCAGCAGCCACGGGCGGCGACCCCCAAAAGCTGGAGTCTTGGCTTCAGCGCTACGAAGATCCCCAGGATCCCTTGGCCCATCTGGTGCCCCTGCTGGATGGCCAGGATCTGGTGGACAGCTTGGGGGCCAAACCCGGCCCCTGGGTAGGTCAGTTGTTGCAAGCCCTGCAAGAGGCGCAGGCTTGGGGGCAGATCCAAACCCGTGCCGAGGCACTCTCCTTTGCCCGCCAGTGGCGTGGGAGAGGCTCTCAAAACACCCCAGAACACTAGCCGAAGCGATAGCCGAAACCGCGCACCGTTACCAAATACTCGGGGTTGCTGGGATCCAGCTCCAACTTTTCCCGCAGCCAGCGGATGTGCACATCCACGGTTTTGCTGTCGCCCATAAAGTCGGATCCCCAGATGCGCTCCAGAAGCTGCTCCCGCGTCCAGACGCGGCGGGGGTTGGACATAAACAGCTCCAACAGACGAAACTCCTTGGGGGAGAAACTGACCTCAACACCCCGCACCAACACGCGACACTCCTGAGTAAACATGCACACATCCCCGTAGCGGAGCACCGTGGCATCGCTGGGGTGGGACTGCTGCTGCCGGCGCAACACCGAGCGACAGCGGGCGATCAGCTCCCGCATGCCGAAGGGCTTGGTCAGGTAGTCGTCGGCGCCAAGCTCCAGGCCCACCACCCGGTCGGTCTCGCTGCTTTTGGCCGTCAGCATCAAAATGGGAAGCGTGTTGCCCTCCCTGCGCAACAGCCGGCAGAGATCCAGGCCGTTCAAGCTGGGCAACATCAGATCCAGGATCATCAAATCCAGCCGCTCCGCCGTATACACCAACTCCAGCGCTTGCCGGCCATCGGCGGCCTGTAAAACTTGATACCCCTGTTCTTCCAAAGCCAGGGCAACTGTCTCCCGAATGGCATCCTCGTCATCCACCACCAACAGGGTCTCCAGAAGGGGAGAGGCTTCCCTAGTTTGAGGGAGTGAACCGGTCATGGAGAGGGTTGCTTGCATACAGAACTCCGTCGCGCCTGCGCGAACGGCCTCACAGGGGAAGAAGGGCAAGTGCCGCTACCTTCAACAGCAGCCCCCCGATAGGATATCAAACTTCTAGGCCAGCCAATGGGGTGAAAGGCTGGGAAGAGAACGGGGGCAGAACGCTTGCCCAGACTCATGAGACGACGAAGGGGGCTACAAGAGTTCCAAAGCCCCGCAATTCAGGATAATTTAAGGTCAAGGTGAAGCCGTTCGTTCTTCACCACCAGCCGGTGAGTCTAAGCCTTTGTTTTCTCCCCCCGTAAGTTGCGCAGGGGGGTTCGCGTTTGCTGGTGGGTCAGAGCCCGGAAGCAGCGTGGAGCGCCGGGGAAAAGTCTCAAACTGAGGAGCTATCTCTGTGTTAAGCGAGCGTGAACTTTTTTAACGATCCGAGTATGGGTTGCCGAGAGCGTAACTTAAGCCTCGTAGAATGAGTCGCAAAATTCCAGGCAGGACCTTCGGACATGGATTACATTCGCACCTTTAACGACGATCCCTGCGAGGGGCATCTTTCGACGCCTATTAGCGATTCTCCTGTCACCCGTCTGTTTATCAACAATCTCCCCATCAACCGTCCTGGCCTATCGCCGCTGTTGCGGGGGCTGGAGATTGGGTTGGCGCATGGCTATTTCTTGGTGGGGCCGGAAATCGTGGTGGGCCCGCTGCGCGACTATCCTGAGGCGGCCAATTTGGGTGGGCTGGTCACGGCCATGGTGATTGTGTTGCTGGGAACCGCCTGCATGTCTGCGTATGGCAGTGTTACCTTTGGAAACAAGCCGGAAACGCCGGGAGCCAATCCTCTATCTACGGCGCGTGGCTGGGGGGATCTGACGGCAGGATTTTTCTTGGGAGGCATGGGTGGCGTCTTTGCTGCCTACTTCCTGTTGGAGAACTTTGCCGGGATCGACGCCATCTTTCGAGGGTTGGTGAATTAGTTGTCAAGCTTGTCAAGACACTGGAGAGGAGCAAAACCATGACCGGTTCTTACGCTGCTGCTTATCTTCCTTGGATTTTCGTCCCCATTGTCGGTTGGCTGCTGCCGGCAGTAACCATGGCCGTGCTCTTTTTGTACATTGAGCGCGACTAATTTGTTCTAGTCTCAATTGGTCTTAGAAGAGGGATCCCTTCTCTAGGGATCCCTTGCTTTTTGGGCAGACCTTGGCGCAACGGCTGTTTCTATCCCCCCTGCTGTCTTCCCAAAAGCTGGGGCAGCACCCGACCGAGGTTGAGTCTTCTTGCTTTTGGGAAAGGGGAACTTCCAAAGCGTCTCGGCTCCCCTACCACCGCCCTTGATGCTGCCTATGCAATCTAAAAGCAGGAGCTCAAAAAGTTCCGCGAAGACATTGACTACGTCAAAGGAGCAACTGGCCTAGCCATTGCTTATAGATGGTCTTGACACTCCTCCGACTAAAGTCGGCTCTCCCAGGGGGATCCGCCCTCACCCCCAGCCCCTCTCCCTCTGGGAGAGGGGAGCGGGAGAAAGGGCTCCGCATCCCTACCACAGGCAACTGTGCCAGCCAGGCATATTGCTGCTTCAAGAGATCATGCGCTCGAGAGCAAGTTGCAAATCTTGAGTTAGCTCGGCTACTGCCTGTCTGGCTTCCTGGCGGCCTTGGCGGTACTGGCGTTCCCATCGCTGGCTCACCCAGATGGGATCCCCCACCGTAACTTGAACTTCTCGCCAACCCAGGCGAGGCCGGGCCGGGTAGGGATCGCCGCGCAGGCGGGCCAAGACATCAAACAGGATCAGGGCACTTTCTGCCAGCCGCTCAAAAGAAGGCTTACTCAGCAAGTACTCTTCCTGCACGGCTACGCAGCTTTCCACCAGGCGCATGTGCTGCAGGTAGAGGGTGGCCTGCTGGGCTTTCCAGTTGAGCAACCCCCGCTGCAGCGGGGCCAGGGATCCGGGATGCCGCAATTCTTCTCGGTAGATCTGGGTCCAGGCGGCTTCTTCGATGCGGCGGCAACGGCTGTTCCAGTCCCCTTGGGGAGATAGGCCAAAGTAGGTCTCGGCCGTCTGCAGCGCCGTGTGGAGCAGCCGCTCCAGGCGGGCGTTGAAAGGCACCCCAGAAGGAAGAGGGGGAAGGCCGTAAAACGTTTCCATCTGGGCCAGCAGGTGGTGGGCCAGGCCACAGATCCGCTGAGCACAGTGGCGGTTTGCGGAAGGCTTGGGATCCGCCGGCGGCGTCAGGCCACTGAGGCGCTCGAGGTGGCTTAGCAGGCGCTCCAGCTTTTTCCAAGAGGGCTTTAGGTAGCGATATTGGATCCCGATGGGCACCACAACCACCTTTTCCGAACGACCGGCTTTGGCCAGGTCTTCGGCGCACCAAAAGGCCAGTTGCGCCGTTCCCGGCTCCAGAGGATTGACCCGCTCGCTGTGGCCATTGGTGGCCCCTTCCGGGGCGATCCCAAAAGGAAATGGGCCGTCCAGCAGTAGGCGCCGCGCCGCCGCCAGCGCCAGCCGATCCACCCGCCGTCCCCGATGCACAGGGATCCCGCCCAGGCGAGACAGAAGCCACCCTAGCCACTCGCCACCCCAAAGAGGCATGCCCCGGTCGTAGAGAAAATGGGCGTGAATGGGTTTGCGGAGGGGGATCCCTTGGCGACGGGCAGCCTGCGGCACCAGGCGAGAGAGCACGTAGAGGCCCACCAGGGGATCATCCACCTCCACATGGCGGAAAGCGAGGATCAGCCGGATCTGGCCCGCCTGAAACTGGTGGTAGAGCTGCGCCAGGGTCTGCACGCCCCTAGCCTCGATTTTGGCAATGCCGGAAGGAAGCCAGGGCCGCACCCTCAGCCGCAACAGCAGCGGCAGGATCCCGTGGACAAGCCGCAGCACCCAGGGCTTGTAGGCCGGCGGGATAAAGTCTAGGGGGGGACGGGCAAAAGAGGGAGGTGGTGGCGAAAACAAGGCTTTTTCTCAAATACTGAATTGCTCAAGCTAGGCCCAATCAAATCCCCATCCAATCGATCGGGTTATGGTCGTTTCAAATTTACCCTCACCCCCGGCCCCTCTCCCTGAGGCATCCCTCACCCCCGGCCCCTCTCCCTGAGGGAGAGGGGAGGATGGCCAGATAGCGCTGTTTGGGTTTCGGTGCGACAAGAGGCTGAGTGCCTTTCTCTCTCTAACTCAGGGTGGCTACGGGCTGGGCTTCTACCAAAAGTTGCTGGGTTTGCAAGTCGAAGATAGTGGCCAGCAGCCGCCGCGAGGCATCGACGGCAAATTCCACCTTGAGGCGATCTTCTCCTGCCCGGCCTGGGGGTTGCAGGCGGGCCAGACAAGCCGGCTCGGCGCCAGGGGCCAGGGATCGAAAATCGGTTTGTCGAGTGAGTTGGCGGCTGCTCATGCGCCCCAGCTCGTCGTAAACCACCTCGGCTTGGGCCACCTGAGCCACTTCTCCCACATCGAGGCGAATTTCGGTTTGCCCGTCGTTGGCCACCTGCAAGATCAAGGGCTCGGAGCGTCGGCAGGGGTAGGGGCTGCCCCGCTCAAACAGAGGGTAGTAGATATAGCTTTTTTGCAAGGGATCCCAGAGGCGGATGGCGTAGCTGTGGTGCAGGCGATCCTCCAGCTTAACTTGGCGGCCCACCTGCAGGGCGCCCAAGGCCACAGCGTCGAAGGGGCGTTCGCAGCGGACTTTCTTTTTGCCAAAGTAGGAGCGGAGCAGCTCTTGGACTGCCGGCAGTTGGGAGCTGCCTCCCACCAGGAGCACCTGCTCAATTTGGCCTTTGCCCACTCCCCTGGCCTGGGCAGTGAGAAGCACATCGTCTAGGCACTGGCGGATTTGATCCAAGAGCTGGTGGGTTTCTAGAATCTCCTCCAGCACCTGCCGATCCAACTGCAGCTCATAGGCAGTTAGGGCTTCGTCGTCAAACCAACTGCCCACCGCCTTGGGCTGGGCAGAAAGGGCGATCTTGAGCTGTTCTGCCTGCTCCAGAAGGGTAATCCAGCTCAGGGCTCCCAGCTGCTGCCGGCTCAGCCCCAGTTGCCCCAGCAGGTATTCGGCAATCCAGATGTCGATGTCCAATCCGCCCACGTAGGCATCTGCCTTGGCGATTACCTCTGCCTTGAGGACGGGGTTGCCCGGCTGGGGGGGAAGGGTGCGCACCAGGCTGAGATCCAAGGTGCCGCCACCGAAATCCACCACCAACACGATGGATCCCGTCTGGCCAACCGCATAGCCCAGGGCAGCGGCAGTGGCCTCGTCCACAATCTGAATGGGATCCCCGGCCACCCTCCGCAGCCAGTTTAAGTAGCGCTCAAAAGAGCCGACGGGAGCTGTAAACACCACCTGTTGCGGCTGCGGGTACTCTTGTTGGATGGCTTCCATCACCGCCTGCAAAAAAGCCTGGGCCACCCTCTCGGCATCGTAGCGCTCCCCATCCAGAACTCGCGGCGGGGGCACAAACTCCGCCACCAGATCCCGCTTGAAGCCCTGAAACAAGCGCTGCGGATCCACTGCCCCCCAGCGCCCGGCGCGCACGGTTTCTCCCACCAAGAGCTGGCCTTTTCCCTTGACGTAGACCAGGCTGGGAATAGCCGCGTAACTGGGGCGGGAGAGGCCGGGAAGGCTGAGCAGGCGGGGCGCTTCTTGTCCAAGATCCCAAACCGCCACCACGGTGTTGCTGGTGCCAAAATCAATAGCCAGCGTCGCTTTGGGGACGGGTGCCATCAGCTCAATCCTCCGGGCAGGGAGCGACTAACTTTGGCCGGGCAAAGAATGCGTTGGCCGCAGCGGTAGCCGACAAAGCGGATATAGACAGGATCCCCAGGCCGAATGTCCGGCTGATCCGGCTGGTGTAGTTGCGGGTCGAAGGGGACGGATTCAAGAGGGCTGCCGATGACTTCATACCCCCACTGCTGCAGCAGGGCATCCAGCGACCGGAACAGAGCCGTCACGTTCTGGGCCGGCCAATCGGGCTTGCGCCGGGCAATCTCGCGGACGGTGGGGTAGCTGGTCAGCAGCGGCTGCAGCAGGGAGAAGATTGCCTCTGCATTGTCAGAGCCCCTTCCGCCGCCAAGCAGGGATCCCACATCCCACCGGAGAGCGGCAGCCAACTTTTGCAGTTGCTCCAGGCGCAGGGATCCCCACCGCCCTTGGCGCACCTGATCGAGGGCGCGGCGGCTGATCCCTGCTTGAGCTTGCAAGGCCTGCCATGAGGAAAGGCCAACGGCTTGCATGCGTTCCCGCAGCCAACTGTCCAGCGGTCTCTCGGCCATTGGGTTTTGCCAGGGATCCCTATGATCATGCCCCAACTGGGGCCTGGGTCAGGGATCCCCAAAGCGCAGGGAGCGGGCTATGGCTTCCACATCCCGGTCGTAGCGCTCGCGCCGGCTGGCCGGATAGACCAATTCAAAGCCAGCCTCTAGAGAGGGGCGGACAAGCTTTTTGAGATAGAAAATCCGCAAGCTGCCTGGCTCGTAGCCGGAGACCACGAAAAAATCCCGACCGGCAACTTGATAGGTAACCCGGCGTCCGCTTTCTCGGCTGCGCTGCAACTCCTCTTGCAGGGCGCTGGCGGGCGTTGCTTGAAAAATATTGTACCCACCCCAAACGCGGAGCTCAGCCCCCTCTTCGCCGACAAACACCTGACCGTCGCCGCTATCGGATTCCCCTTGGGGGACAAAATCGGCCGGATAGTCGAGGCGATAGCCAAAGCGGGCATTGATGTAGGGCTGAAAACTTGACTGGGCCAGTACCAAAAGAGCGGGTGAGGCCAGAGCCGGGATCCCTTTTCCCACAAAGAGAGCGGCAAGCAGACAGGCTAAGCAAGCAGCAGATCTCATGGTTTCGAGTTTTTCGGATCTGCAGCCATTCTAGGCTCCTTTTTTCTAAACTGCTGCTGGCAAAGGGATCCCTCACCCCCAACCCCTCTCCCACAGGGAGAGGGGAGAAGGATAGGGTTTCCAGCTTGTTGATTTGATGTCGATTAACTCCGCCGGTCGCTATCGAGGTTTTGCCCGGAGCGCAGCAGTTCAATTTTTTCTCTAGCTCGCTGGATAGCGGCGCAGTTGTCCACTGCTGCCCAGGTGGAGGCCAGAAAAAGTCCAGGGAGAGAAACTTCTCCTTCTTC
>NZ_JANSJI010000287.1:32557-34029 GCF_047462475.1 Synechococcus sp. H55.11 | reverse complement strand
AAAAATGCACCACCCCAAAAAGACCATCAGCGCTTTCCATCGCCGCGTATAAATGTAGGCTGCAAAAGCCAGCAATAACGACAAAAAGATTGCCACTCCCTGAGACTTTTGAGAAAGGGCATAGGTGCGGCGTAGTTCTTCGTCTATGCGCTTTTGATCTTCTTGCTGGAGCAACTCTTGCAGATGCTTGTCCATAAAGGCCGCTCCCCAAAATCAGACGGCCTCATCCTAAAGATCCCTGGAAGTCCCCTATTCAAAGCCGGTTTTGGCGGGATCCCACCCTCTAGGGCGGCAAATAGTCGCCTTCCCGCGTTTCCGACTTTTGTAAAATAGGAAGGCCTGTCTCCTATTGCCGGCCGCCCAGCCCGCACCAACAGATTTGCCATGACCTCAACTCCTCTTGCTGCTGCCCACGCTGTTGCTTGGGATCCCCTTGACCCGCAGGTGCGCCCGGATCCCCAGGGCCGGTTTGGGCCGTTTGGGGGCCGCTTTGTACCGGAAACCCTGATGAGCGCCCTGACGGAGCTGGAGGAAGCCTTTGAGCGGCACTGGCAGGATCCCGAGTTTCGCGCCGAGTTGCACAGCTTGTTGCGGGATTTTGTCGGGCGGCCCAGCCCGCTTTACTTTGCCCAGCGGCTTACCGAACACTACGGCGGCCCCCAGATCTACCTCAAACGGGAAGACCTCAACCACACCGGCGCCCACAAGATCAACAACGCCCTCGGCCAAGTGCTGCTGGCGGTGCGCATGGGCAAGCGGCGGATCATCGCCGAGACCGGCGCCGGCCAACATGGGGTGGCCACGGCAACGGTGTGCGCCCGCTTCGGCCTGGAATGCGTCATCTACATGGGGGCGCTGGACATGGAGCGGCAGGCCCCCAACGTGCAGCGGATGCGCCTGTTGGGCGCTGAGGTGCGCGGGGTGGAAGCCGGCACGGCCACCCTCAAAGATGCCCTCTCCGAGGCCATCCGCGACTGGGTAACCCATGTGGAGACCACCCACTACGTCATTGGCACGGTGGCCGGGCCCCACCCCTACCCGAAGCTGGTGCGGGCCTTTCACGATGTCATTGGCCAGGAGACGCGGCAGCAGTGTCAGGAGAAATGGGGAGGGTTGCCGGACGTGTTGCTGGCCTGTGTGGGCGGCGGCTCCAATGCCCTGGGCCTGTTCAACGAGTTTATCCGCGATCCTCAGGTGCGGCTGATCGGTATTGAGGCTGCCGGGGAGGGTTTGCACACATCCCGCCACGCCGCCACCCTCAGCCGCGGTCGTATTGGGGTCCTGCACGGGGCCATGAGCTACCTGCTGCAGGACGAGGAAGGCCAGGTGCAGGAGGCCCATTCCATCAGCGCCGGCCTGGATTACCCTGGCGTAGGGCCGGAGCACAGCTACCTAAAAGAGATTGGGCGGGCCGAGTACTACGCGGTTACCGACGACGAGGCGGTGGAAGCGCTGCTGCTGCTGTCGCGCCT
>NZ_JANSJI010000287.1:15835-32457 GCF_047462475.1 Synechococcus sp. H55.11 | reverse complement strand
TGCTGGTTGGATCCCAGCCAGAGGTTTCCGGGCGCGTTGGCGGGATCCCGTCCCCGGCCACGACTTTCTGGGCAGGCGCCTTGGTCGACCCCAGGGAGGAAGAGGCGAAGGGGACAGGGATCCCCGCTCCCGGCCAGCCGCCACCCCTTCCTGAGACGCTGCCGGCCCTGGCGCGGCAGGCCATCGCCCACTACTTCGCCACCGGCCAGGTGCTGCCCGCCCCAGAAGAGATCCCGCCCCACTGGCGGCGCCCGGCGGGAGTTTTTGTTACGGTGACCAGGGAGGGGCGGCCCCGCGGCTGTTGGGGCAGCTTGGATCCCGGCGGCGAGGATCTGGCCAGGGCCACCATCCGGGCAGCGGTGGGGGCTGTTACCCGCGACTGGCGCTATCCGCCCCTGCGACCTGGGGAGCTGGAGTCGGCGTCCATCCAGGTGGCCATCGTGCGACGGGTGGTGCCCATCCCCTCGCTGGAGCAGGTGGATCCCACCCGCATGGGCCTGTTCATTCGCACGGGCACGCGGGGGGCGGTGTTGCTGCCCGGAGAAGCCCTGACAACGGAATGGCAGCTTTCCACCGCCAAAAGGTTGGCCGGGATCCCTGCGGATCAGCCAGTGGAGCTGTTTCGCGTGGAGGCGGAGCTGCTGCATGAGTTTTGAGGCCCAACCCGACCGGTGGCTGGCGGCGGTGCTGGGCAACACCCACGTGCGCTGGGGCTGGTTTGTGGGGGAGACCTTGGTCAAGGTGGAACAGTTCCCTGCCCACCGGCCCTTGTCCTGGCCGGAAGAGACGGAGCTGTGGCTGGCTGCCGTTGGCTCTGCCCCTTTGCCGCCGGGATCCCCGTGGGTGCATTGCCTTGGACTCTCCCAGGTGCCGCTGCGGGATCCCTACCCCGGCCTGGGGCTGGATCGGGCGCTGGCCGTCTGGGCTGCCGGCATCCACTACGGCTGGCCCTGTCTGGTCATCGACGCCGGCACCGCCCTAACCCTGACGGGGGCTGACCCGGAGGGATCCCTGCTGGGAGGGGCGATCCTGCCCGGCCTAGGGCTGCAGGCACAGGCACTGGCCGACCACACCGCCCGCCTGCCCAAAGTGGAGTGGGAGGCGGCGGATCCCTTGCCCCCCCGCTGGGCCAGGGACACGGGGGCTGCCATCCGCAGCGGCATTCTCCACACCCTGCTGGCCGGCTTGCAGGACTTCATCGCCGACTGGCGGCGCCGCTTTCCCCAGGGGCCCCTGCTAGTAACCGGCGGCGATGGCGAGCTGCTCTACGCCCACCTGCGCCCCCTGGACAGGGAACTGCACTGGGATCCCCACCTGGTGTTGCGGGGGATCGCCGGCTGCCGTCAGTTGCACCGCGCTGCTCGGCAGTTCCCTGGTGCAGAATAGAAAACAGTCGCTTGGGGGCTTTTTATCCCCAACCCTAGAGCTCGCTCAGGCCTCCAAGGACTCTGTCCTGCTAGCGCAAACGGAGCGGGCAGCTTCTCTACCTCTTGGCAACCCAGGGATCCCATGGCCAACGGCAACTCCTTCGGCGTCTTGTTTTGCGTCACCACCTACGGTGAGTCCCACGGGGGGGCGGTGGGGGTGGTGGTGGACGGCTGCCCACCGCGGCTGCCCTTGAGCGAGGCCGACATCCAGGCGGAGCTGGATCGGCGCCGCCCTGGCCAGAGCTCCATCACCACGCCGCGCCAGGAGGCGGATCGCTGCGAGATCCTCTCCGGGGTTTTCCAGGGCTTTACGCTGGGCACGCCCATCCACATCCTGGTGCGCAACCAGGACGCCCGCCCCCAGGACTACCGCGAAATGGCCACCACCTTTCGCCCTTCCCATGCTGATGCCACCTACCAGGCCAAGTACGGCATCCGCAACTGGCAGGGGGGAGGACGGGCCTCGGCGCGGGAGACCATTGGCCGGGTGGCCGCCGGGGCCATTGCCAAGAAGATCCTGCGTCTGGCGGCAGGGGTGGAGATCCTGGCCTATGTGCAGCGGGTCAAAGACGTGGAGGCGCAGGTGGATCCCAGCTCAGTAACAGCCGAGCAGGTGGAAGCCAACATTGTCCGCTGCCCCGACCCAGAAGCGGCGGCGGCAATGATTGAGAAAATCGAAGCAGCGGCGCGGGAAGGGGATTCTCTCGGGGGAGTGGTGGAGTGCGTGGCCCGCAATGTGCCCCGCGGGCTGGGCTGCCCCGTGTTTGACAAACTAGAAGCCGACCTGGCCAAGGCGGTGATGTCGCTGCCGGCCAGCAAGGGGTTTGAGATTGGGTCGGGGTTTGCCGGCACCTACCTGACGGGCAAGCAGCACAACGATGAGTTTTACATGACCCCCAGCGGCTGGCGCACCCGCAGCAACCGCTCCGGCGGCATCCAGGGGGGCATCAGCAACGGGGAAGATATCGTCCTGCGGGTGGCCTTCAAGCCCACCGCCACCATTCGCCAGCCCCAAAGCACGGTCACCCTCGACGGGCAGGAGACGGTCTTGGCGGCGCGGGGGCGCCACGATCCCTGTGTGCTGCCGCGGGCGGTGCCGATGGTGGAGGCGATGGTGGCTTTGGTGCTCTGTGACCATCTGCTGCGCCACCACGCCCAGTGCGGATCCCTAGTCTTGCCGGAGGTGCCCATTCCTGCCGTTCCTGTGCCCCACAGTTAGCGGCAGCCGGTCGGAGCCCTTGCGGAGATCCTGATTGCGCCAGCGGGATCGAGTCTTTGTATCCTGAGAAAGAGGCGGGATCCCTGCTCATGGCCAAGGCCAAAACCGTCTGGGAGTGTAGCCAGTGCGGCGAGCGCTATCCCAAGTTTTTGGGCCGCTGCGACAACTGTGGCGCCTGGAATACCCTGACGGAGGTGGTTCTCACCCCCTCTCCCAAGTCTGGGTCACCCCAGCGTCTTGTCCCCCCGCGCAGCCGCGGCAGCGGGATCCCCCAGGCAGCCCTTCCTCTCGCTCAGGTGCACTCGGATCGCCACCCCCGCCTTTCCTCGGGCTTTGGCGAGTTCGACCGCGTGTTGGGGGGCGGCATTGTACCGGGATCCCTGGTGTTGATCGGCGGCGATCCGGGCATTGGCAAAAGCACTCTGCTGCTGCAGACTGCCGCTCATCTGGCCAAGGGCGGGCCTGTCTTGTACGTGTCGGGGGAGGAATCGGCCCAGCAGATTAAGCTGCGTGCAGATCGCCTTAGCGGGACGGAGGGGCTGGGGATAGAAAGCAAGCAGCTCTACCTATTGGCCGAGACCGAGCTGGAGGCCATTCTGGCCGAGATCCAGGCTCTGCAGCCGCAGGTGACCATCATTGACAGCATTCAGGCGATCTTCTGGGGGCAGCTTAGCTCAGCGCCGGGATCCGTCTCCCAGGTGCGGGAATGTGCCGGCCTCTTGATGCGGGTGGCCAAAAAACTGGGGGTGGCCCTGCTCATCGTTGGCCATGTCACCAAAGATGGATCCCTGGCCGGGCCCAAGGTGCTGGAGCACTTAGTGGACACCGTCTTGTACTTCGAGGGGGATCGCTTTCAGAGCCACCGCCTGCTGCGCGCCGTCAAGAACCGCTTTGGGGCAGCCCAGGAAATCGGCGTTTTCGAGATGACTGCCTCTGGCTTGGTGGAAGTAGACAACCCCTCGCAGCTTTTTTTGAGCAGCCGGGATCAGGCCACGCCAGGAACGGCCACCATCGTCGCCTGTGAGGGCACCCGCCCTTTGGTGGTCGAGGTGCAGGCCCTGGTCAGCCCCACCAGCTACAGCTCCCCCCGCCGCACCGCCACCGGCATCGAGCCCAACCGCTTTCTGCAGATCTTGGCGGTGCTGGAAAAACGGGTGGGGATCCCGCTTTCCAAATACGACGCCTACATCGCCTCCGCCGGCGGCATCCAGGTGGCCGAGCCGGCTGCCGACTTGGGGGTGGCGGTGGCCGTGGCCGCCAGCTTCCGGGATCGCCAGGTGGATCCCTTCACGGTCTTGATTGGCGAGGTGGGCCTGGGGGGACAGGTGCGCCCGGTGCCGCAGTTGGAGCAGCGCCTCAAGGAAGCCGCCAAGCTGGGGTTCCGCCACGCCATCATCCCCAACAGCCCTGTTTTGGCCGACGCTGGCCTGCGCCTCAGCCGGGTGCAGCGGCTGCTGGAGGCCCTGCTGGTGGCTCTGCCCAGCTCCGAGCCTACCCAGTGAGAGGGGATCCCCAACTGGCCCAGCTCGGCAGTCGATCTTCCGCCGAGAACCAACCTGCGGGCAAATGTCTTCATATCTATAGCGTTATATAGTAAAGTTTAATGCAAGGACAGCGACTCGATCCCTGCTCGGGTGGGCACCCTATCCTACAGACACTGGCGAAAGATACTGACCAAGGATCGACCTATGGCGTTGGTGGCCCTGTTTATCTTCGTGGTGTACCTGATCGTCTCCCGCTTGAACGCCCAAGCAGAGCGCTAGCTGCTCTCCAAAAGGGATCCGGCCAAAGCTGAGGAGGTCTGGCAGGATTTTTTGTCTCTTGCTCTGCTCAAGGAGGCAAGCCCAGGGTTGGGCTTCTATCTCTGGCGTGGGATTGGAGAAGCTTTCTGGTCACCCTTTTCCCAGCAGCCTTTGCTACCCTCGAGATGGTTTCATATCGGCTGATCGACAAACAACCGAGCAGCCCCTAGCAACCCTGCAAGGGATCCCGGCATCATGGTTTCTGCACCTTCTAGCCCCCTCAAGCCCTCGACACCAGCAGCGGAGTTTCCACCGCCGCCGCCACCGGATGTCAGCGACCTGACAATCGAGGACGACCAGCCTGTGGATAGCATCTACTCAGAGAAGCTGCAGCGCCTGCTCACCAGCGCCCTCTACGCTTCCTTTCAACCCAGGGCCAAAGACAGCGGCGAGCCGATCCCCTTCTTGGCCACGGCCAACGTCGGCCTGTTCTACGCCCTCAAGCTGCCGCCGCTGGTGCCCGATGTCATGCTCAGCCTGGAGGTGGCTCCCCCCGCCAGCTTCGAGCGCAAGGAAGATCGCACCTACTTCGTCTGGGAGATGGGCAAGCCCCCCGACGTGGTCATTGAGATTGTCTCCAACCGCGAGGGGGAAGAGCTGGGTCGCAAACTCAGGGACTATGCCCGCGCTGGGGTGGCCTACTACGGGGTATACGATCCTTTGCGGCAACTGCGGGAACTACAGGGATCCCCGCTGGTTCTTTTTCAGCGGCGGGGGGGAGAGCTGGTTCCCTTCGATTCCACTTGGCTGGAGGAGATTGGCCTGGGCTTGACCCTCTGGCAGGGATCCTTCGAGGGCGTCAACACGGAATGGCTGCGCTGGTGTGACCGAGAGGGCCAAGTTTTGCCCACCGGCGAGGAAAAGGCCGCCCTAGAGCAGCAGCGGGCCGAAAGAGAACGCCAACGGGCCGAAAGACTTTTGGAGCTGCTGCGTTCCCACGGGATCGCGCCGCCGGAAGAGTAAAAAAAGGATCCCGTCCGTTCCTGAAATCCTCTATTCCCTTTACTCCTATGTCCACTCTCCCCAGCAGCAGTGAAGCCGCCCAACGGGCCGCCCGTCTCGAGAAAGCCCGCCACCTGCAGGAGCAAGGGATCCTGCCCTATGCCTATTCTTTCCCGGTTACCCACCTGGCCGCCGAGTTGCAGGCCCAATTTGCCGATCTCGAGCCCGGCGCCGAGCGGGAGGATGTGCAGGTGGCCGTGGCCGGACGGATCCGGGCGCGGCGGGTCATGGGCAAACTGGCCTTTTTTACCCTTCAGGATCGCTCCGGCACCATCCAGCTCTACCTAGAAAAGCAACGGCTGACGGAGCACATGGGAGAGCTGGCTTTCAAGAACCTGGACAAGCTCCTCGACGTGGGCGACTGGCTGGGAGCCAAGGGCTGTCTCAAGCGCACCGAAAAAGGCGAGTTGTCGGTGCGGGTGGACGAGTACCAGGTGCTGACCAAGGCGCTGCTGCCCCTGCCCGACAAGTGGCACGGCCTACGGGATGTGGAGAAACGCTACCGCCAGCGCTACGTCGATCTCATCGTCAACCCCGAGGTGAAGCAAACCTTGCTCGACCGGGCCAAGATCGTCCGCTCCCTGCGGCAGACCCTGGAGGAGCAGGGCTTTGTGGAGATCGAGACGCCGGTGTTGCAGGTGATCCCCGGCGGGGCGGAGGCGCGGCCTTTCATCACCCACCACAACGCCCTGGATCTGGATCTCTACTTGCGCATCGCCACCGAGCTACACCTGAAGCGGCTGGTGGTGGGCGGGATCGAGCGGGTGTACGAAATTGGGCGGGTCTTTCGCAACGAAGGCATCTCCACCCGCCACAACCCGGAGTTCACCTCGCTAGAGGCCTATCAAGCCTTTGCCGACTACCACACCATGATGGAGCTGACCGAAACCCTGGTCTGCAACGCCGCCCTGGCGGTACGGGGATCCCTGCAAATTACTTACCAAGGGGAAGCCATCGACCTCACCCCACCCTGGCGGCGGGTGACGATACAGGAGTTGGTGGAAGAGGCCACCGGCATCTTCATCGACGTGGAAAAGGGATCCACCGCCGAGCTCTTGCCCGCCCTGGCCGAGCAGGGGATCCCCGATCTCTCCCCCCAGGACTCCCCTGGCAAGCTGCTGGTCAAAGCCTTCGAGCACTGCTGCGAAAGCCGTCTGCGCCAGCCGACTTTTGTTCTGGACTATCCCCTGGAGGTATGTCCGCTCACCAAGCCCCACCGCAGCAAGCCGGGGTTGGCGGAGCGCTTTGAGCTGTTTATCGTCGGGCGAGAGACGGCCAACGCCTACTCGGAGCTGACCGACCCGGTAGACCAACGGCAGCGGCTGGAGGCCCAGGCGGCCCTGAAGGCAGCCGGAGACGAAGAGGCCCACTTTCTCGACGAGGACTTCCTCACCGCCCTGGAGTACGGCCTTCCCCCCACCGGCGGCCTGGGCATCGGCATCGACCGTCTGGCGATGCTGCTGTGCGACGCCCCTAGCATCCGTGATGTCATCGCCTTCCCGCTGCTGCGACCGGAGACAGGAGAAGGTGCGGAGGAGGCTTGAGTGGATCCCTAGAAGGGGAGACTGGCCTCTTCCAAAAGCCGACCTTGGTACTCCTGGATCTGGAGGGCAGCCTGGAAATCCTGGCAGGCCCCCTGCCAATCCCCAGAGGCAGCCCGGGCCAGGGCGCGGTTGTAGTGAGCGTTGAGGTGGCAGGGGTCGATCTCGATGGCTTGGGTGTAGTCGCGGATGGCCGCCGAGAAATCCCCCTGTTGGGCGCAAGCCCAGCCGCGGTTGTTCAAGACCCAGACGCGCTCTTGGGGATCCAGCTCCAGTTGCAGCAGTTGAGTGTAGTCTGCCAGAGCTTTGTCCGTCTGCCCTGCGCGATCCCACAAGAGAGCTCGGCAGAGCAAAGCAGTGCGCTCCTGTGGGTTCAAGGCCAGGGCCTGCGTGTAGTCGGCAATGGCCAGTTCAGGGCGATTGGCCTGCCGATGCAGATCCCCCCGTTGACGGTAGGTCAGGGCCGCATCGGCCACTCCCCAGTCCCGGTTGAGACCCAGGGCTTGGTCGAGATCCGCCAACGCCCCCTGTTTGTCTTCCAAAGCCAGATGCACCCTTGCCCGCAGGGCAAATCCTTGAGAAGACTGCGGCTGCTGCTGGATCAGCGCCGTGAAATCCGCCAGCGCCCCGGCCAGATCCCCCCTCTCTTGGTGACACAAGCCCCGGTACAGCAGGGCGGCCGTGACCAGCGCTTCCGGAGCCCCGGGGCCGGCCAGCTCCAAGGCCCGATCCAAATCGGCCACCGCCCCCTCCAGGTTGTGGCGCAGGCGGCGAACCTGGGCCCGCTGCAGGTGGGCTTCCAGAGAGAGCTTCTGTTCCCCCTCTTGGGCCTTTTCCTGGATGAGCTGGTCAAAGTCGGATTCGGCCTGCGCAGGGTGCCCCAGCTCCTTCAAGAGGGAGCCGCGGGCCAGGCGGGCCATCCCGTGGTGGGGATCCCTTTGCAGCAGGCGGTCGAGATCGGACAGGGCCGCTTCCTTCTGGCCCAACTGCAGCAGAGTTTGTCCCCGCTGCCACAGCGCTTCCCTATGGTCGGGATCCTGCTGCAAAACCCGGCTGAGATCCTGAATGGCAGAAGCCAAGTTGCCCATCTGCCGATGGGCCATGCCCCGTCCTAACCAAGCCGTCCAGTCTTGGGGATCCTGCCGCAACACCTCATCGTAGTCGGCAATTGCTTCCTGCCACCGGCCCAATTGCCGATGGAGCTCGGCTCGCTCTTGGCGCAGATCCCGCCGCTGCGGCTGCAGGCGCACCGCCTCGTTCAACTGCTCTAGGGCCGCCTGCAGATCCCCCGTCTGAGCGTGCACCCGCGCCAGATCTCGGCGAATGTCCGCTTCGGCCACGGTTGCCCCCAGCGCCAAAGCCTGGTGGTAGTCTTGGATGGCCCCCGGCCCATCTCCCAGGGCAGCCCGCACCTGGCCACGATGGAAATAAGCCAAGCCTGATTGAGGATCTCCTTGCAGAGCTTGGTCGAAATCGGCCAGCGCCCCCTGCCAGTCCCCCAGCCGCTGTCGCACCATGCCGCGGCCCAGATGGGCATTCACCAAGAGCTCCGACCCGCGCGGGATCCCAGGCCGGGCCGCCCATTGCAACACCTGCGAGAAGTCCTCACAGGCTGCCGACCAATCTTCCCGCTCCGCATGGAGTTGGCCGCGGTTGAAGTAGAGCTGGGGGTTTTGCGGATCCCGCTCCAGAGCAGCCGTGTAATCCTGTAGGGCCGCCAGCAGATCCCCCAGCAGCCGATGAACCCGCCCGCGGCTGCTGTAGGCACCGGCATCTTGGGGATCCAAAGCGATGGCCTGGCTCAAGTCCGCCAGAGCCGCGGCGACGTTGCCCAAATCGAGCTGGGCAATGCCCCGATTGAGGTAGGCTTTGGCCATCTGGGGATCCAGCTCCAGGGCACGGTTGAAGTCTGCCAGGGCGCCGCCGGGATCCCCCAGCCCCTGACGGGCCAAGCCCCGGCAGAGATAGGCCCGCGACAGCTTGGGATCCAGGCCGAGGGCCTGTTCACAATCGGCCAGCGCCGGCTCCAGAGCGTTGTTGCTCAGGTGGGCCATGGCCCGCTGCAAGTAGAGATCTGCTTGGGCAGCCGCCTCTGTCCCAGAAAGTTCGCCCGTTTCCGCAGCCCGCAGCGCTATGGCCTGAGAAAAATCTTCAACAGCCCCCTGGGGATCCCCCAACACTTGTCGGGCCAGGCCCCGCCGGTAATAGGCTTTGCCCTGGCCAGGATCCAACTGCAACGCTTGGGTGTAGTCCTCGACAGCCCCCTGCAGATCCAGCAACTGGGCCCGCGCCACCCCCCGGTTGAAATAAGCCTCTCCATCCTGTGGATCCCGTTTGATCACCTCGGAAAAATCTGCTGCTGCCCCCTGTGCATCTCCCAGATGGCCGCGCACCACGCCGCGGTTGAAATAGGCCCGCACATCCTCTGGGTTGAGCTCAATGGCCCGCGAATAATCCTCAATGGCCTGCTGCTGCTGATTCAGTTGCCGGTAAGCATTGCCGCGGTTGTAGTAGGCCACCGCCCATTGCGGGTTGAGGCGGAGAGCCTGTGTATAGTCGGCAACAGCCCCCTCGTAGTCCTCCAGCCGGTAGCGGGCGATGCCCCGGTTGAAATAGGCGCGGGCATCCCCTGCCAATTGAATAACTTGGGTGTAGTCTGCGATAGCCCCTGCCAAGTCTCCACTTTTGTAGCGGGCGCTGCCCCGCTGGCTGTAGGCGCGGCTGTTGCGGGGATCCAATTGAATGGCCAGGGTATAGTCGGCAATTGCCCCCTGGAAATCCCCTTGGCGGGCTTTCTCCTGTCCACGGGTCAAGAGGCGCGCTGCCAGAACTTGATCCACCGCCAGAACAGCTTCGTCAGGACTGGGCAGCAGGGGCCGCAGCGCCTCCAGCACCTCAGCCGCCGACTGAAAGCGCTCTTGCCAGCGGGGACAGATCATGCGATCCAAAATCTCCGCCAGCTCCTCGCTGACCTGAACCAGATCCCGCCAGATAAGCTGGCCGGTGCGGGGATCATCCCGGATCTTCTGAGGGGGACGACCGGTGAGGGCTTGGATAGCCAGAACTCCCACGGCGTAAAGGTCGCTGCAGGGCTGGGGCTTGCCGTTGAGCTGTTCCGGCGCTATGTAGCCCACCGAGCCGATCACCGTCGCCAACTGGGTCTGGCCGGGGGCAGGGCTGACCAGCCGTCCCACCTCTTTCACCGCCCCAAAGTCGATCAACACCAACTTGCCATCAGCATCGCGGCGCATCAGGTTGGCCGGCTTGATATCCCGATGGATGATCTGGTGGGCATGCACATGGCGCAGGATCTCCAAAATATCCCGCAACAGTTGCAAAACCTCGGCCTCGCCCAGCGGCTTGCCCGGGATCAGCTCCTGGCTGAGATCATGGCCGGCAACAAACTCTTGCACCAAGTAAAAATCCTGATCCTGCTCGAAGTGGGCCAGCAGGCGGGGCACTTGGTCGAAGTGATTGAGCTGGTTGAGAACCTTGGCTTCCCGCTCAAAAAGCTTGCGAGCCGTGGCCAGCGTGTAGGGATCCGTAGAGAGGGGGCGAAGGCGCTTGACGACGCAGGGGCTATCGAAGGTGTCTTGATCCACCGCCTTGTAGGTCACACCAAATCCCCCTTCCCCGAGGGGATGGAGAATGCGGTAGCGCCCCCTGAGCACAGTTCCCGCCCTGATTTTGTCTTCCATAGCCAAGCCGGTCAACTGAGCAGCGCAGCCTTTTGCTGTTTTGCAGGCTGGCTCGATTCTGCCACAGGCCGGCCCCCTTGAGCGGAGAGCCCCTGGCTCGGCGGTTGGCGGGTGTCTTAGTCTGGCTGGAGAGAAACCGCGATCTGGCCTCGCCGTTCTTCAAAATTGCCGACCAACAGTCTCACCTCGATCTGCCATTCCCCCGCCAGGGCCAGGGGCACATTCTCCACCCCAAATTGGCCGGGCCCAGCCGGCGCCACAGTGCGGCGTAAAGGGGGGATCCCCTGTTCCGGCAGAGAGAACCCAAGGGTCAGCTCCTGGGCCGGGATCCCTTTCACTTCAACCCGAATTTCATTCTCCCCAGGACGACAGGGCAGAATCCTCAGGTGCAAGCTGCCTTCCGGCCAGCTCAATTTCTCCTGGCAGGACGAGACTACCCCAGGGCCAGGGGGAGCCTGGGCCACGAGGAAGCTGGTCAAGGCCAGCACCAGAACGAGCCCCACCAGCTCTAGGCGGACGATCCGGCGCAGGGATCGAGCCGCCGCCCAGACCCCTGCCCGCAGCGCCGGCAGCAGCCGCAGCTTGTTGTGGGCGGCCAACCCTAGGATCATCAGCACCAGCAGCAGCTTGGCCCAGAGGTACTGCCCGTATGGATGATCCCAGTCCCAGCCGCGGTGGATCCCCCCCATTCCCACCCCTGCCAGCACCAGCCCCGGCACGGCCCAGGTGGCCACATCGGAAAACCGCTGGATGAGGCCTACTGCGGGGGGAGTCAACTCAAGGACTCCGTCCCGCTGGCGCGAACGGCTCAGCAGGCGCTCCAGCCCCCACAACCCCCCCAACCAAAAAGCCGAGCCGGCCAGGTGCAGCCCCAAGAGGGCCATCGTCCCTGCTGGATACTCGCTGGTGAGGGCATGGCCGATGGGCAAAAACGAGCCAATCACCGCCATCGACCCCAATCCGCTGGCCCAGCCAGGGCCGCCCTCGCAGGCCCAGATCAGGATCCCTAGCCCCACCAGCCGCAGCCCCGTGCCCCAACCATAGGGAGAGGCCAGCACGCTCAGCAGCTCCGGCCCGGCAAAGTGGGGGTAGAGCTGGGCCAGGTGCAAACTCAAAGCCACCAGCGTCAGGCTGAGGGTGAGCCAGGCAGCCGCAAAAGCCCAGGCCTCGGCAGAGAGCTCTATTTCATCTGCAGCGCCCGACCGCCCCCGCACCAGCCGCCACCAGCCCAGCACGCCCACCACAAACAGGCTGCCCAGGTAGATCCCCCAGCGCACTCCCACCAGCGGCCAATAGAAGGGATCCCCCGCTTGGGCTGCCCTCGCCGCCTGCAACAGCCCCGGATCCGCCGTCCCCACCTGAAAGGCAAACGAACCACTCACCGGATGGGAATCGGCAGAGATGGCCCGCCAACTGACGATGTAAACCCCTTCCGGGATCTCCGCCGGCAAATCCCCCTGCGGTGCGTTGCCCGTGCCGACCAAGTTTTCCAGGGGCAGCACCTGGCCGTTGCCGTCCAGAACCTGGAGCTGCGTGAGCTGCACAGGTTCATTGAAGACCAGCCGCACCTGCGCCGGCGCTTCCTGCAGCATCGCTCCATCTTCGGGAAAGGTGGAGAGCAAGCTGGCATGGGCAAAAACGGGCTGGATCCCGCCCACCCACAGCAGGGTGCCCAGGAGACCAACCCGAATCCAGAAGAGGATCCCCTTTTGCAAAAAAGACATGATTCCAGCGGCAACCCGGCTAGCGAGCGCCATGGCCGTGGCTGTGTCCCTGTCCGTGGCCGTGGGTCTCTCCTTTGTCCGTCAGCTTCAGCAGCGGCGCCGGCTCTGGCAGGTTTTTGGGATCCTCCCCCGGCTGCGCCACCTGGATCCAGCGGTACATGCCTTGTTCACACTCCTGGATGACCGGGATGGGGATAGTCTCGCCGGGGCGATCCGGCAGCCTGAGGCTGAGGCTGAACTCATCCATGAACTCATCCGGCAGGGATCCGCCGCTCCAGATCACCTCGGCCACTGTTTCGGTGATCATCTTCCCGTGGGACTCGTAGGGCTTATCCAGCGGCTTTTTCACCGTCTCAATTTTCCAGAGGGGGTGCACCATCGGCTTCACCGAGGTGGCCCCTTCCGGGATCTGCACCCGCAGGCGAATGGTCGGGGAGCCATCGCAGCCATGGGGCACGCGGAAGGTGAGCTTGGCAACGCTGCCCGCCGGGGCCTCTTTGGGATGGACGGTCACATGGGCCCAAGCAGAAGAAAGGGGCACAACGCTCATTCCCAGGGCCAGCAGAGATTTCTTGGCCAAGGCCAGGTAACTGTGCCAACTGAACATTGTAAATACTCCTTAACAACGCTAGGTGGAAAGAGAACCGGTCAGGATCCGGCCAACAAAACCTAAGGATGGTGATGGGATCCGTGGGATTCGGTCACGCTCATGCTGTGCTGACCCCAACTGGAAAGGCCCATGGACACCAGGCCGGCGCTGGCCAAGCCCATCGACACCAGCCCAAAGGAGAGGGCGCCCATGGCCACCAGGCCAATCGAGAGAATGCCGTGGGTCACCACGCCGATGGCCACCACCCCATGGGCAGAAATGCCCACCGCCACCAAACCATGAGCCCCCACCCCAACCGACAAGATTTTGCGGCGGGATCCCTGTGCTCCACAGCTCTGCTCCTGCGGCATCTGAGGTGCCAGGGTCAGATCTTGAGTCCTCTCCTGGGCCATTAGCCTTTGCTCCAGTTGTGCTCAGCCCGGTCTAGAACGTAGGCGGCCACGGCTTCGATTTCTTCTGGCTTGAGAAGCTTGCCAAAAGCGGGCATGGCCCCTTTGCCGTTGCGCACCTGGGCCTGGATGAGCTCAGGGGTATCCACGTGGTACTCATGAAGAGCCGCCAGAGAGAGGTTTTTCGCTGCCACCAAACTGTTGCGCCCGTTCAAGTGACAGCCCACACACTTGGCTTGAAAGACCTTAGCTCCCAAAGCCAAATCCGGTTCCGCAGAAGCCACTTGTGGGCCCCAAAAGACGGCGGCGCCGACCAGCAAAAGCAGCAAGAAGAGTTTGACAATCCGCATTTTCCTCTCAACAATCTGCAAAAGACCGTTCATGGAAAAATCCAGCTTTTGAAGCCAGACCATTATCTCCGGCAGGTCAGGTCAGGTCAAAAGACAGCCTGTCAAGTCCCCTGCAGGTACCATGGGGTGTAGGATCCCCAAGGCCATGAGCGGTCTGCCCCCCGAGTTCATTCAACTGGTGCGCCAGAAGGCCGACCTCGTCGAGGTGGTGGCGGAAAAGGTGGTGCTGCGCAAGCAGGGCAAGAATTTCGTCGGCCTCTGTCCTTTCCACAATGACCGCAAGCCCAGTCTTCAGGTCAGCCCCAGCAAGCAGATCTACAAGTGCTTCTCCTGCGGGGCGGGCGGAGATGTCATCCGCTTTGTCAGCCAGATGGAGCGCCTCTCCTTTGCCGAGGCGGTGCGCCACTTGGCCCGCCGCTACCATGTGCCGGAGCCCAGGGGATCCCTCTCCCAGGACTACGAGCGCCAACTCTCCCGCCAGGAAAAGCTGCTGGAGATCTTGGCCCTGTCCGCCGATTTCTACCAGCACGCCCTCCGCTCCCAGCTAGGATCCCTGGCCCGCCAGTACCTGCACAGCCGACGCCTGAGGGAAGAAACCTTGCAAAAATTTCAAATCGGCTTTGCTCCCCCCGGCTGGCACTCGCTCTACGAATACCTGGTCAACCAAAAGCGCCAACCGGTCCAACTTCTAGAAGAAGCCGGCTTGCTGGTTCCCCGCCAACAGGGATCCGGACATTACGACCGCTTCCGCAACCGCATCATGCTGCCCATCTTCGACCTGCAGGGGCGGGTGATCGGCTTTGCCGGCAGAGCCTTGGGAGAGGAGCAGCCCAAGTACCTGAACTCTCCAGAAACCGAGCTGTTCAACAAAAGCCAGGTGGTCTACGGCCTTAACTTTGCCCGCGACGCCATTGCCAAGGCCGACCAAGCCTTGGTGGTGGAAGGGTACTTTGACGTCATCGCCCTGCATCAGGCGGGAGTTGCCCACGCTGTAGCCGCTATGGGCACGGCTTTGACGCCCCACCAGGTGAAAGTCCTGCTGCGCTATACCCAATCGAAGCGGCTGATTCTCAACTTTGATGCGGATCGGGCCGGGTTGAACGCGGCCAACCGGGCCATTGAAGCCATTGAAGACCAAGCGCGGCGCGGAGAAATCGAGCTGCGCATTCTCACCCTTCCCGAGGGCAAAGATGCCGACGAGTTTTTGCAAGAGCATCCTGTTTCTGAGTTTCAAACCTTGCTCAGTCAAGCTCCCCTGTGGCTGGATTGGCGAATTGAACAGGTGCTGGCCGGTCGGGATCTGAGCCGAGCCGCGGATTTTCAGCAGGCCCAGCAAGCCCTTGTGCAACTGCTGGCCGGTTTGGGTGGACAATGGCGCTCTTTATACTTGCATAAAGTGGCAGAATTGCTCAGCCGCGGCAACGGTCGCCTCAGCCGGGACTTGGAAGAAGACCTGCGCCGTGCCGTGCGCGGCTACCGCTGGGCCAAACCCCGCCAACCTCCTGCCAACAAGGGATCCAAGCTCTTACAATCGGAGTCCCATCTTTTGCAGATTTTCTTGCATTTTGCCGAGTACCGCCGCGAAATTCGTGAGACCTTGTTGGAGCGAGAGCTGCAGTTTAGTTTTCGCCCTCACCGAGAGCTGTGGCAGCGGACTTTGGAGTTGCTGGCGGCGCAGCCGGAGCTGGAAGACCAAGAAGAGCCTTTGCTGACGGCTTTGCGCACCCTCTGCGCCCATGAGGAACAGCTCAACGAGCGCCTCAGCCATCTGCTCTGGCTGGACGAGAACACCCGTGTAGCCTTGATGCGTCCACGGATGGTGGTGCGGGCCGCCATTGCCAATATGGAGCTGGAAATTCGCCAGAAACGCTACCGCTACTGGACCCAACTGTGGGATCAAGCCTTTTCCGAGGGCAACACCGTCCTTGCCGCCCAGTACCAGGCCAGCATCCAGCAGGAGTACCAAGCCATTCAAGCGCTGCAGCGGCAGGTGCAATTGAGCCTAGAAGACCTGTCGGAAGCCCCACTGGCCGAAGATTTGTGAGTCATTTCCAATAGCAATGAAACGGCTCGTTACCTTGAACCCTAACTCCCCCTTTCCAAAGAGAGAGGAGCTGGGGGTAGGGCTGTCACCGCGCCCCCTTACACTGTTTAAGATAGCCCGCTCTGCCAGTGGGATCCCCATCCGGTAGGATAGAAACAAAAGCAATTTCCAAGCCATGGAGGTTTCCTGGAGGGAGGGATCCACAATGTCTGTTGCTGGGCAGGCTTCGGTTCGGGTGAGGCTGTCTCGGCTCCTGCGGGGGATGGTGTTTTGGGGGCTGCTACTATACCTGGGGGTCATTCTCCTGGGGCTTCCGGCCTGGGCAGAAGACTACACCAAACGAGATCTGCAGGGCATGAGCTTTGCCGGGCAAGACCTGAGCGGCTGGAAATTTCTCAAGGCCAACCTGCGCCAAAGCGATCTCAGCCATGTCAAAGCGGCAGGGGCGAATTTGTTTGGGGCCAACCTCAGCAAGGCCAACCTGCGCGGGGCCGATCTGCGCGGCGCCACCTTGGACATGGCTAACTTACAGGGCGCGGATCTGCGAGAGGCACAACTGCAGGACAGCATGATGTGGTTGGCTCGAGTAGAGGACATCCAGATCGAGGGGGCGGATTTCACCAATGCCTTGATACGGCAAGATGCCCTTGCCATCCTCTGCGAGCGGGCCAGGGGCGTTAACCCCGTCACCGGTCGCGCCACCCGCGATACCCTCGAATGCGACTAGTCCTCACCCCCAGCCCCTCTCCCTGAGGGACACCCCTCACCCCCAGCCCCTCTCCCTGAGGGACACCCCTCACCCCCAGCCCCTCTCCC
>NZ_JANSJI010000287.1:0-15735 GCF_047462475.1 Synechococcus sp. H55.11 | reverse complement strand
CCTCACCCCCAGCCCCTCTCCCTGAGGGACACCCCTCACCCCCAGCCCCTCTCCCTGAGGGAGAGGGGGGATTGGCGGCCCAGCAAAGATTCTCTGGGATTGGGAATAGCTGTGGCTAGGAACTGGGAGCAGCCGCCTCAGAGCGGGCGGGCTTGCGCTGAAACTGGGCGAGGAGAGAGTTCCAGGCCAGGCGGGCCATCGACAACAGCCAATTGCCCTCCAACTCCCTAAACAAGTCCATGTTCAGCTTGAAGGCGTAGTTGGCTTCCGCCACAATGCGCTCGATGGTGGCCTGATCCAGTCCCAGGGCGTCCATCTGAGCGCGGTAGCGCTGCTTGAACTTGCCCTCATGAGGGATCTGCTCGAAATCGTAAAAGGCCGTTCCCTCTCCTGGCGGCAGGCCCATGGCCCGGCGGGCAATATTTTTCAGGATCTGGCCACCCGACAGGTCGCCGATGTAGCGGGTGTAGGCATGGGCAATCAGCAGAACCGGGTCTGTTTCCACCACTTCTCGAATGCGGTTGACGTAGACCTGGCAAGACGGGGAGGGCTTGACCACAGCGCGCCAATTGGGGCCGACAAAATAATTTAAATCCTTCTCCAAGCTGGCCTTGCGCCACAGCTCCGGGTAGTAGAGCCGGCCCACCAGCGGGTGCTCTCGCAACTGCGCGAACCCCTCTTCCAGAGCGCCATAGACAAAGTAAAAATTGCCCACATAGCGGCTGTAAGCTTTTTTATCCACCACCCCCTTGAGGAAGCACTTGATGAAGGCCATATTCTCGGCCATGGTGTGGGACTGCTTGGTGCCCTCCCGCAACTGGGCCGATAGGCTGGTGTTCTGATTCTCTTGATGGTGCAGACTCACAAAACCCTCCTCGTCAAAGACGGCTGCTTGTGTCCAGTTGTTTTCAAAAACATCAATAAAGATCGCCATGGCCTGAGAAGCTGTGTAAACCCATTTCAACCCCTTCTCATCTGGATGAAGGTAGATCCTGCCGGGGAACCCCTCTGGTCACCGCGACGCAGACCAGACCCCCCTAACAGGCTGAGCGCGCCCTCATAACGACTCGACTCAGCCTCTAGGCCTACCCCACTTTTCCGATCCCTGTTGATGACCGGCAAGCGGAGTCGGAGCAGCGGCTGACTTCCCAACGGTCAACGATTAGAATAATCTGCCTGAGTGTGAATGGATGTGAACAATCCTTAAGTTGGGGATCGCCCTAAGGTTGGCAGCTTGGGTGGGATCCCAGGTGCCGTTGCCCAAACTTTCCGGATGCCCCCTCGGCCCTTGTAACGTTCGTTGACGATCGTTGGTGGGGTTTCTATAATGAAAGGCCTGACTGCAGCGCGACCCCTCCCGAGCAACGCATGACACAATTAGCAGTGCCATCCCCTGCCGCTCCTACCTTTCCTGACCTGGTAGAGATTCAGCGGGAGAGTTTCTTATGGTTTTTGCGAGAAGGGTTTGAAGAGGAGCTTCTCAGCTTTTCCCCCATCGTCGATTACACGGGCAAGCTGGAGCTGCACTTTTTGCCCGAATATCGCCCTGGGGATCCTTCCAAAGGATACAAGATCAACAAACCGCGCTACGACCCTGAGGAAGCTAAGCGACGGGATGCTACCTACCAAGCGCAAATCCGGGTGCCCACTCGCCTGATCAACAAGGAGACCGGCGAGATCAAGGACATGGACGTCTTCATCGGCGAACTGCCCTTGATGACGGATCGCGGCACCTTTATCATCAACGGCGCCGAGCGGGTGATCGTCAACCAAATTGTGCGCAGCCCCGGCGTCTACTACAAGTCGGAACTGGACAAAAACGGCCGCCGCACCTACAGCGCCAGCCTCATCCCCAACCGGGGCGCCTGGCTGAAGTTCGAGACCGACAAAAACGGCCTGGTGTGGGTGCGCATCGACAAAACCCGCAAGCTCTCGGCGGCGGTGCTGCTGAAAGCCTTGGGCCTGAGCGACTCGGAGATCTACGACAGCCTGCGCCACCCCGAATTTTTCCAAAAAACCATGGAAAAAGAGGGGCACTACAGCGAAGAAGAGGCCCTGATGGAGCTGTACCGCAAGTTGCGGCCCGGCGAGCCTCCCACCGTCTCCGGCGGCCAGCAGTTGCTGGAGTCCCGCTTCTTCGATCCCAAGCGCTACGACCTGGGCCGGGTAGGGCGTTACAAGCTCAACAAAAAGCTCAATCTCAACGTGGCGGAAAACGTGCGGGTGCTCACCGTCCCGGACATCTTGGCCGTCATCGACTACCTGATTAACTTGGAGTACGACATCGGCCATGTGGACGACATCGACCACCTGGGCAACCGCCGTGTGCGCTCGGTGGGCGAGCTCTTGCAAAACCAGGTGCGGGTGGGTCTGAATCGCCTGGAGCGGATCATCCGCGAACGCATGACAGTTTCGGAGTCGGAAAACCTCACCCCGGCCTCTTTGGTCAACCCCAAGCCCTTGGTAGCGGCCATCAAGGAGTTTTTCGGCTCCAGCCAGCTCTCCCAGTTCATGGATCAGACCAACCCGCTGGCGGAGCTGACCCACAAGCGGCGGCTGTCGGCTCTGGGGCCGGGCGGCCTGAGTCGGGAACGGGCAGGCTTTGCCGTGCGGGACATCCACCCCAGCCACTACGGACGCATCTGCCCCATCGAAACTCCCGAAGGCCCCAACGCCGGGCTGATTGGATCCCTGGCCACCCACGCCCGCGTCAACCAGTACGGCTTCATCGAAAGCCCCTACTACCGTGTCGAAAACGGCGTGGTGCGCAAAGACCTGGGCATGGTCTACCTCACCGCCGACGAGGAGGACGAGTATCGCGTGGCGCCGGGGGATGTGCCGGTGGATGCCGAAGGCCGCATTACCGCCGACTTGGTGCCGGTGCGCTACCGTCAAGAGTTCACCACCGCCCACCCCACGGAAGTGCACTATGTGCAGGTGGCGCCGGTGCAAGTGATCTCGGTGGCCACCTCCTTGATTCCCTTTCTGGAGCATGACGACGCCAACCGCGCCCTCATGGGGGCGAACATGCAGCGGCAGGCGGTGCCTCTGCTGAAGCCGGATCGGCCTTATGTGGGCACGGGTTTGGAAGCCCAGGCGGCGCGGGACTCCGGCATGGTGGTGGTGTCGCGCACCCACGGCGTGGTGACCTACGTTTCTGCCGATGAAATCGTGGTGCGGCCCGAAGATGGCGGGGATCCCATCGTCTATCGTCTGCAGAAGTACCAGCGCTCCAACCAAGATACCTGCCTCAACCAACGTCCTCTTGTCTACGCGGGGGATCGGGTGGTAGCCGGGCAGGTGCTGGCGGACGGTCCGGCTACCGAGGGGGGCGAGCTGGCTTTGGGTCAAAACGTGCTGGTGGCCTACATGCCCTGGGAGGGCTACAACTACGAAGACGCCATCTTGATCAGCGAGCGGCTGGTCTACGACGACGTCTTCACCTCGGTTCACATCGAGAAGCACGAGATCGAGGCCCGGCAAACCAAGCTAGGCCCTGAAGAGATCACCCGCGAGATCCCCAACGTGGGGGAAGATGCCCTGCGCGACCTAGACGAAAACGGCATTGTGCGCATTGGGGCCTGGGTGGAGGCCGGCGATATTTTGGTGGGCAAAGTCACTCCCAAAGGGGAGTCGGATCAGCCACCAGAGGAGCGACTCTTGCGGGCCATCTTCGGGGAAAAAGCCCGCGACGTGCGGGACAATTCCCTGCGTGTGCCCAACGGCGAGCGCGGTCGGGTGGTGGATGTGCGCATCTTCACCCGTGAGCAGGGGGACGAGCTGCCTCCGGGCGCCAACATGGTGGTGCGGGTTTACATCGCCCTCAAGCGCAAAATTCAAGTGGGGGACAAGATCGCGGGCCGCCACGGCAACAAGGGCATCATCTCCCGCATCTTGCCGATCGAGGACATGCCCTACCTGGCGGATGGCACACCGGTGGACGTGGTGCTCAACCCCTTGGGGGTTCCCTCCCGCATGAATGTGGGCCAAGTGTATGAGTGCCTCCTGGGTTGGGCAGCAGAACATTTGGGAGTGCGCTTCAAGTTGATGCCCTTCGACGAGATGCATGGTTTGGAGGCCTCGCGTTTGACGGTGGAGGCCAAGTTGCGGGAGGCCCGAGAAAAGACCGGCAAAGATTGGATCTTCAACCCAGAAGGTAAGTACTGCGGCAAGATCCAGGTGTTTGACGGTCGCACCGGGGAGCTTTTCGACCAGCCCGTTACGGTGGGCCGCGCCTACATGTTGAAGCTGGTGCATTTGGTGGACGACAAGATCCACGCCCGCTCCACCGGCCCCTACTCTTTGGTGACCCAGCAACCTTTGGGGGGCAAGGCGCAGCAGGGTGGCCAGCGCTTTGGCGAGATGGAGGTGTGGGCTCTAGAAGCGTTTGGGGCGGCCTACATCTTGCAGGAGCTGCTCACCGTCAAGTCCGACGACATGGTGGGTCGCAACGAGGCTCTCAACGCCATCGTCAAGGGCAAGCCCATCCCTCGGCCTGGCACGCCGGAGTCCTTCAAGGTGCTGGTACGGGAGCTGCAGTCCCTCTGTCTGGATGTTTCGGTCCACAAGGTGGAGACGGACAACGAGGGCCAAACCCGCAATGTGGAGGTGGATCTGATGGCCGATACTTCCAACCGTCACACTCCCTCTCGACCCACGTATGAGTCGGTTACGCCTGAGGATCTTTCCCTATCGCCTGGGGCGGCCTTTACCTTCGCCAGCCGCAGCCAAGATGAGGACGGAGAAGAGGAAGAGGAGTTTTGATTGTCGATCGGGATCCCATTCGACCTGTGAAGGAGGGTGGTGTTTACCTCTCCCTTGGGTTTAGGTAGCAGGGCAACAAGTCAGGAGAACAACGGCGATGGCCAAAACAGAGCAACGCTTTGACTATGTCAAAATCGGCTTGGCTTCTCCAGAGCGGATCATGGAGTGGGGCCAGCGCACCCTGCCCAACGGCCAAGTGGTGGGGGAAGTCACCAAGCCGGAGACCATCAACTATCGCACCCTCAAGCCGGAGATGGATGGTCTTTTTTGCGAGCGCATCTTTGGGCCGGCCAAAGACTGGGAGTGCCACTGCGGCAAGTACAAGCGCGTGCGGCATCGGGGGATCGTCTGCGAGCGCTGTGGGGTGGAGGTGACCGAGTCGCGGGTGCGCCGTCACCGCATGGGTTACATCAAGTTGGCTGCCCCCGTCACCCATGTCTGGTATTTGAAAGGGATCCCCAGCCACATCGCCACGCTGTTGGATATGCCGCTGCGGGATGTGGAGCAAGTGGTCTACTTCAACGCCTACGTGGTGGTGGATCCCGGCAACGCCCCCAATCTTTCCTACAAGCAGTTGCTGACCGAGGATCAATACCTCGAGATCGAGGATCAGATGTACGAGGAGGGCTCGGAGCTGCAACTGCCGGAGAACTGGGCCATGATCGGGGCAGAGGCCATCGAACGCCTGCTCAAGGATATCGACCTGGAAAAAGAGGCGGAGCAGTTGCGGGAGGACATCGCCGGTGCTCGCGGCCAGAAGCGGGCGCGCCTGATCAAGCGGCTGCGGGTGATCGATAACTTTATCGCCACCGGATCCCGTCCGGAGTGGATGGTATTGCGGGTGCTGCCGGTGATCCCGCCCGATCTGCGCCCGATGGTTCAGTTAGATGGGGGCCGCTTTGCCACCAGCGACCTCAACGATCTCTACCGCCGGGTGATCAACCGCAACAACCGCCTGGCCCGGCTGCAGGAGATCATGGCGCCGGAGATTATTGTGCGCAACGAAAAGCGCATGCTGCAGGAGGCGGTGGACGCGCTGATCGACAACGGTCGGCGGGGGCGCGTGGTGGCGGGGGCCAACAACCGTCCCCTCAAGTCCCTATCGGACATCATCGAGGGCAAACAGGGGCGCTTCCGGCAAAATCTGTTGGGCAAACGGGTGGACTACTCCGGGCGTTCGGTAATCGTGGTGGGGCCCAACCTGCGCATGCACCAGTGTGGGCTGCCCAAAGAGATGGCCATCGAGCTGTTCCAGCCGTTCGTCATTCACAAGTTGATCAAGCGGAACATCGTCAACAACATCAAAGCCGCCAAAAAGCTGATCCTGAGCAACGACCCGCAGGTTTGGGATGTGCTAGAGGAGGTGATCGACGGCCACCCCGTCTTGCTCAACCGCGCCCCGACATTGCACCGTCTGGGGATCCAAGCTTTTGAGCCGATCCTGGTGGAAGGGAGGGCGATTCAGCTCCACCCCTTGGTCTGCCCGGCTTTCAATGCCGACTTCGACGGCGACCAGATGGCGGTGCATGTGCCCCTGTCGTTGGAAGCCCAGGCGGAGGCACGCTTGCTGATGTTGGCCACCAACAACATCCTCTCCCCGGCCACCGGCGCTCCCATCATCACCCCCAGCCAAGATATGGTGTTGGGATGTTACTACCTGACCGCAGATAACCCCCACGCGCCCGCGGTTGAAGATCGCTACTTTGCCAGCCTCGAGGATGCTCTCATCGCCTACGACCGCGGTGTCATCGGCCTGCACAGCAAAATCTGGGTGCGCTACAACGGCCCGATGGAGCTGGGCAAGGGCGAAAAAGAGTCCGAGCCCCAGATTATCGAAGAAGCGGGCGGCACCCGCCTCAAGATCACCAACTACCGTCGCATCCGTGAGGATCAAGACGGCAACGTGATCAGCCAGTACATGCGCACCACGGCAGGTCGGATCATTTTTAACAAGGCGGTGCAAGATATTTTGTCTGCCTAGACCCACTCCCGAGCTGTCCTCTTCTTTGAAGGATGGATTGTCGGGATCCCCTCACCCAGCCGTTGTCGAGAATCTGCTGAAAATATCAGCGAGGCATCATGAGTGAAAAAGGACGCCTTTCCGCCGGCCTGTCGCGTAACAACGCCGAGGCCCCTCTGCCCCCTGTGCCCTTTCGCAACTATCAAATCGGCAAAAAAGAGCTGCGCAATCTGATCGCGTGGTCGTTTGCCCGCTACGGCACCGCCCGCACCGCTCAGATGGCGGATGCCCTCAAGACCCTGGGCTTCAAATACGCCACCCAGGCCGCCGTCTCCATCAGCGTCGAGGATCTGCGCGTCCCGCCCAGCAAGCGGCAGTTGTTGGCCCAGGCGGAAGCGGAGATCGAGGCAGCTACGGAGCGCTACACCCGTGGAGAAATCACAGAGGTGGAGCGCTACCAAAAGGTGATCGACACCTGGAACCAGACCAACGACCAGATCAAGGAGGAGATGCTCAGCAACTTCCGCCAAAACGATCCCCTCAACTCCGTGTACATGATGGCCAACTCGGGAGCGAGGGGGAACGTCTCGCAGGTGCGGCAGTTGGTGGGCATGCGCGGCCTGATGGCCAACCCGCAGGGGGAGATCATCGACTTGCCGATTAAAACCAATTTCCGCGAGGGCCTGACGGTTACCGAGTACATCATCTCCTCCTATGGGGCCCGCAAGGGGTTGGTGGATACAGCCCTGCGCACCGCCGACTCCGGCTACCTGACCCGCCGTTTGGTGGACGTCTCTCAGGATGTGATCGTGCGCGAATCCGACTGCGGCACCGAGCAGGGCATTCTCCTGGAATACCTGATGGACGGGGACAAAGTGGTGGTGTCCTTGGAGGAGCGCCTGGTGGGCCGGGTGCTGGCGCGGGATGTGGTGCATCCGCAAACCCAGGAGATCATTGCCCGTCGCAACCAAGAGGTGGATCACGACCTGGCCAAAACCATCGTGGAGGCCGGCATCCGGCAGGTGATGGTGCGTTCTCCCCTCACCTGTGAGGCTAACCGCTCCGTGTGCCGCATGTGCTATGGCTGGAGCCTGGCCCACTCCCGCCTGGTGGATTTGGGAGAGGCCGTCGGGATCATCGCCGCCCAATCGATTGGGGAGCCGGGCACCCAGTTGACCATGCGCACCTTCCACACGGGGGGTGTGTTCACCGGGGAGGTGGCCCGCCAAATTCGCGCCCCCTTTGCCGGCGTGGTGCGGTTCCCGAAAAACCTGCGCACCCGCCCCTTCCGCACCCGCCACGGCGATGACGCTCTCCAGGTGGAGGTGAACAACCAAATCGTCTTGGAAGGCCCAGACGGCCAGCGGGAAGTCTTCGACATGACCCAGGGATCCACCCTGCTGGTGCGGGACGGAACCCAGGTGCAGCGGGATCAGTTAATTGCGGAGGTGTCGCTGGCCAAGGCCAGCCGCAAGAGCACCGAAAAAGCCCAGAAAGAGGTGGTGGCCGACCTGGCCGGCGAAATTCGCTTTGCCGATCTGCCCATCGAGGAGAAGACCGACCGCCAGGGGAACACCACCTACACCGCCCAGCGGCAGGGGTTGATCTGGGTGATGTCCGGCCAGGTGTACAATCTCCCGCCGGGGGCCGAGCCGGTGGTGAAAAACGGGGATCGGGTGCAGGCGGGGGATGTAATCGCCGAAACCTCGCTGGTGACGGAGCACGGCGGCATTGTGCGGCTGCCGGAGCGCAGCGACACCAAAAGTGGGCGCGAGGTGGAGATCATCAACGCTTCTGTGGTGCTGCACGAGGCGCGGGTGCGGGTGGAATCCCACCAGGGCCGGGAGCAATTTTTGCTGGATACCGCCAGCGGCCAGACCTTCGTGCTCAAGGCCACGCCGGGCACCAAAGTGGGCAACGACGAAGTGGTGGCAGAGCTGATCGACAACCACTTCCGCAGCCAGACGGGGGGCTTGGTGAAGTTTGCCGGCATTGAGGTGGCACGGCGTGGCAAGGCCAAGCAAGGTTACGAAGTCATCCAGGGTGGCACCCTGCTGTGGATCCCGGAAGAGACCCATGAGGTGAACAAAGACATCTCCCTATTGAACGTGGAGGATGGCCAGTACGTAGAAGCCGGCACCGAGGTGGTGAAGGACATCTTCTGCCAAAATGCCGGCGTTGTCGAGGTCATCCAGAAAAACGACATTTTGCGGGAGATCGTCATCAAGCCGGGATCCCTGCATCTGGTGGACAACCCCGCCGATTTGGAGGTGAAAAGCGGTACCCTCATCCAGCCAGGGCAACAGGTGCTCAGCAGCATCGTTCCCGACCAACTGGTCTATCTGGAGCATGTGGAAACCCCCGAAGGCCCAGGCTTGCTGCTGCGCCCGGTGCAGGAGTACGAAATCCCCGACCGGCCCTCGGTGCCCAGCCAGGAGTCCACCAGCGAGTCCGGCCGCTCCATTCGCCTGCGGGCGGTGCAGCGGGTTCCCTTCAAAGATGGAGAGCGCGTGAAGTCGGTGGGGCCGGTGGAGCTCCTGCGCACGCAACTGGTGCTGGAGATCGATACCGACGCCCCGCAACTGAAGGCCGATATTGAGCTGATCCAAGATGAGAAGGATCCCAGTATCCGCCGCCTGCAACTGGTCATTCTGGAAACCCTGCTGCTGCGCCGCGATGTGGAAGCAGATCTGACGCAGGGGAGTACCCACACGCGGCTGTTGGTGAGCGAGGGAGACAACATCGCCAGAGGAGATGTGATCGCCCGCACCGAGATTCAGGCCAAAAAAGCCGGGATCGTGCAAGGGATCCGCCAGGGCGCAGAAGTGGTGCGGCGGGTTCTGGTGGTTACTGACGACGACCTGCTGACGGTGCCCCTGGCGGGCCCGGCCAGCGTCGAGGTGGGAGCGCTGGTGCGGGCCAGAGACGAGCTGGCTCCGGGGATCCCTGCTCCCGAGTCGGGGCAAGTGATGCAGGTAACCGATGGCCAAGTGGTGTTGCGGGCGGCACGGCCCTACTTGGTGTCGGCGGGCGCCATTTTGCAGGTGCGGGATGGGGATCTGGTGCAGCGGGGGGATTCTTTGGCCCTCCTGGTGTTTGAGCGGGCCAAGACGGGGGATATCATTCAAGGTCTGCCGCGGATCGAGGAGCTGCTGGAGGCCCGCAAGCCCAAGGAAATGTGCGTTTTGGCCAGGCGGCCCGGCACGGTGCAACTGAGCTGGCGAGGAGAAGAGCCGGATCTGCGGGTCATCGAAGCCGATGGCACGGTTACCGAGTATTCGGTGATGCCGGGGCAAAATCTGATCGTGGTCGATGGCCAACCGGTGCAAGCAGGGGATCCCCTTACCGATGGCCCCGCCAATCCCCACGACCTCTTGGAGATCTACTACGAGTACCATCGCCAAACCTTGGGAGATGACCAAGCAGCGCAGTTGGCTTTGCGGGAGGTGCAGCGCTTTTTCGTGAACGAAGTGCAGAATGTCTACCGCTCGCAAGGGGTGGAGATTGCCGACAAACACATCGAGATCGTGGTGCGCCAGATGACCTCGAAGGTGCGGGTGGATGACGGCGGCGATACCATCCTGTTGCCGGGCGAGCTGGTGGAGCTGCGGGAAATCCAGCAAACCAATGCCAACATGGCCTTTACCGGGGGAGCGCCGGCCAAGTACACGCCCGTCTTGCTGGGGATCACCAAGGCCAGCTTAAACACCGACAGCTTCATCTCGGCGGCTAGCTTCCAGGAGACCACGCGGGTGCTGACGGAGGCGGCCATCGAGGGCAAGTCGGACTGGCTGCGGGGGCTGAAGGAGAACGTGATCATCGGGCGTTTGATCCCCGCGGGCACCGGCTTCAGCACCTACGAGGAGATGGCGCCAGAACCGGAGCCGGAGGAAGAGGAGGAGCCTGTCGTGCTGCCGGAGCTGCCGCCCCGTTTGATCTTGGAAGACGACCAGCTCATCGACGACTCCACCCCTGCTTTTGACGAGCTGGAGGAGGATGAGGAAGAGGAGTGAGGCGCTGGAGCTCTCGGATTGGGCCACTTTGCAAGCTGAAATCGTCCGTTGCCGTCGCTGTCCCCGCCTGGTGGCTTGGCGAGAAGGGGTTGCCCAGCAAAAGGTGGCCCGTTTTTGCGACCAACTCTACTGGGGCCGACCGGTGCCGGGGTTTGGGGATGTGCAGGCGCGGCTGTGGGTGATCGGCTTGGCGCCAGCCGCCCATGGGGGCAACCGCACAGGCCGGGTGTTTACTGGGGATCCCAGCGGGGATTGGCTGTTCCGCGCCCTGTACCGGGCCGGGTTTGCCAATCAACCCACCTCAATCCACCGGGAGGATGGCCTGCAATTGCGGGATTGCTACATCTCAGCCGTGGTGCGCTGCGCGCCGCCCCAGAACCGTCCCACTGCCGCAGAAGCCGAAGCTTGCCTGGGCTATCTGAGACAAGAGCTGGAGCTGTTGACCCAGGTGCGGGTGATCTTGGCGTTGGGCCATTTTGCCTTTCGCTACACCTTGGCGCTCTTGCCGCCTCTCAGGCCCCGCCCCCGCTTTGGCCACAACTGCGTCATTCCTTTGGGAGAGGGTCGCTATTTGCTGACGTCTTACCACCCCAGCCGCCGCAACACGGCCACCAAGCGGTTGACAGAGGCGATGCTGGACGCCGTCTTTGAGCGGGCGCAGCAGTTGTTGTCCCCATCTCCGCCATCCACCCCCCTGATCGAGTTTTGAGCCGAAGATTCTGCAGTGGCCGGACGTTTTGCCAAAGGCTGGAGTCGTTGCCGCCCCTCACCCCCAACCCCTCTGCCCCAAGGGGAGAGGGGAGCTGGAGATCGGCGGAGGAGCTGTTTCATATTGCAATGGCAGCGACTACCTTGCTGAGCCGCCGGGCCCGGCAGGGATCAAGCCGGCTGCCAGGTTTCCAGGCGGTAGGCGCTGTCCCAAAACAGCCATTCCAGGCGGGAGGCGGCTACGAAGGCGGCGGTCATCTTTTCCCGCATCGCCGCTGTGGTCTGCGCAGCCAAGGAGTCGGTGAGGTCGAGGGCCTGTTGCACCACCTGGGCAAATTCTTCCCCCGCGTAGGTGTCGATCCATTGTTGGTAAGGATTGTTGGGCTTGGCGGTGCAGTAGATGGCGGATCCCACCTCGCGATAGATCCAAAAACAGGGCAGCACGGCGGCCATGGCCACCTCGTAGGGATCCAAGGCAGCCGCAGCCAATAGAAAACGGGTGTAGGCGAAGCAGGCAGGAGCGTAGGTTGTCTCCGGCTGGATGTCGTAGAGGCGAAAGTAACTCTCGTGCAGGCTGCGTTCGGCCACAATGGCCCCCAGGGCAAAGTTCAAGAAACTCACCACCCGCTCAGCCCCTTCAGAACGAGCCCCGATCAAGGCGAGGGCGCGGGCAAAATCGGTGAGATAAAGAGCATCTTGCTGCAAATAAAACTGGAAGCGCTGCCGCGAGAGGCTGCCTGCCGCCAACTCACGGTTAAAGGGGTGATCCAAGATCTGTTGGTAGATAGGCTCGATCGTCTGCCAGAGGTGGGTGGTAAAGGATTGGGACATGGTGGCTCTCTCGCAGCGTTGTCTATTTTTCTACCGCTTTTCAGAGGGTCGGCCTAGCTGGAGCTAGGCTTCCGGCATAAGGGGGCGGAAGCCGTGCTTGCGAGACAGTTGACCGATTAAATCCAGTTTTTCCAGGGTGATCAAGTTGCGGCCCCAACTGAAATTGGTGTACAGGCCCTCAAACTCCAGCAGCATCGACTCGGCAAAGCAGGCAAAGAGCTGACGGGCCGGGTTGGCCACATTCAAAAACTGCATGATGTTCCATTCAATATCCAAAGAGTGCTCCACCATCCCCCCGTCAATGACGTAAAGTCCCTTGCGTTGCAAGTTAGAGGCAATGTTTTTCGGGTAGCCGCCGTCAATGATCACGCAGGGATCCGGCAACACCTGCGGATCGAGGGTCATGCCTTGGCTCATGCTGGCCACCCAAACGATAAAGTCGGCGCGCGGCAGGGCCTCTTCCAGCGAACAGATCTCCCCCTGCTTGAGCTTGGCCTGCAACTCTTCTAGGCGCCGCCGCTCCCGGGCGATGAGCAACAATTTGCCCAGGTGGGTGTGGGCTATCAACCACCGACAGATGGCGCTGCCGATATCTCCGGTCGCCCCCACCACCGCAACCGTAGCGGCTGCCAAGTCCATGGCGTAGCGCTGGGCCGCCAACTGTAGCTGCTGACAGATGATGTAGGCGGTGTGGGTGTTGCCGGTGGTAAAGCGTTGGATCTCCAAGTCGATGTTGCGGACTCGCCTGAGACTGTCAAGGCGGAAATTCTCGAAAATAATGCTGCTAAACCCCCCCAGAGCGGTGATGTTCAGGCCGCGCCGCTGGGCCAGAGCCATCGCGTTCAAAACTTTCCGACAGGCCGCCTTCACCCGTCCCCCCGCCAACATTTCCGGCAAGAAACAGGATTCGACGTACTGCCCATAAATCTTTTGGCCGGTAATGCTGGTTACCGTAATCTCGTCCACCACCTGCGGGGGAGCCATGCACCAGAACTCTAAGTCGCTCTCCGCATATTCGGAATAGCCCAGCTTGTCTGCCACCCGCTTCGCATGAGCCAAGCTGGTCAAGTGCCCGATCAGGCCGAACATAGAGGTTTACTCGCTTGCATGACTAATGGATCGCATCAGGATCCCATCAAAACACGTCCATACGCGGGAGAGGTAGGGATCCCCGACAGCCGGGCTGAAACTCCAGTCCAGCAGCAGAGGATGGATACCGGGTTGGGTCACGCTGCCCGCAAACCCTGGGCCGAGAGGCGCATCACCTCGCGGGTGCTGAAGCCGATGTTGGCCAGCGCCTCGCCATAGGCAATCATAAAGTCCTCGACGATGGCCTCGCGATCCATATAGATGGCTTCCACATCCTCGTCTACCTGCTGCAGCATCTGCCAGACCAGGGGCAGGTTCTGGGCATTGGCCGCTTCGATCTGAGCTTTGACCTCGGCAAAGTGTTCGCCCAGCCAGCGCTCGCCAAAGTTCAGGTGCAAATACTCGTCTTTGACCACTCCCTCGGTGATCTTGCGGGCAAACTCATCGGCAACCGGGATGTAGATGTTGTAGGCGGCAATGGCAAAGCACTCGATGATCAAAGACTGAATGACAAAACAGGAGACCAGATCCCCTGCCGCCGCGGCGCTTTGGAAATTGTTGCGCAAAGGGGCGAAGAAAGCGCGGGCAAACTCCCTATCCGGCTCTATTTGCAGGTTTTTGCCGCAGGATTGGAAGCCTTTCATGTGCCGCAATTCCATTTTGGCCAGCTTGCGCAGCTCTTCTGCTGCTTCCGGCAGCAGTTCGGCCAGCTTGAGGTAGTTGTCGTGGGCTTCTTGTTCCCCTTCGATGACAATGCCATTGATGCGGGAGTAGGCCTGCCGATAAACCGCGCTGCCGTAGTCCAGGGTGGTGCCACCCTCGCTAGCCAAGGGCTGGGGGGGATTGGGCAGGACGTTCGCCGGGGCCATACTCATGCATCTCCTCTCGCTGTGGTTTGGCTGTTGTGGATTGTTGGTTGCGGATGTCCAGCAACGGCATCGCTCTTCTAACAGGATAGCCGTAGCTGCTGCAGAATGGGTGGGATCCCTTCTGATTCAGGATAGGGGTCTGCTAGCGTGAGTGCTCAGGTGCCGTTGGGGAGCCTGCTGTATGTCTGCTCTTGGGGATGGCCTGAACCAACTGCGGCAGTTGCTGGTGGAGTTGGAGGAACAGTCCCTCGATCAACCGATTGGCAGCGCTGAGGAGGTGTTGCAGGCGATCGAGCTGGCGACGGCTTTTGAGCTGTTCGAGGCGGAAAGCAGCCGTTTGCTGCTGCAGATTGTGGCCAATCTCTGGGATCGAGTACGGCAACAGGATCTGTCTTCAGAAGAGATTGAGACGGTCTCGGAGAAGTTGCGGGCGGTGGGCTATACCCATTCTGAGATCCAGGAGATCCTCGATCTGGAGCCGGAACTCTAGGCTTGCACCATGCCCAGCTCTGCCGGGGCGACATCTGCTTCTATTTGGGTGGTGCTGTCGTAGCAGGCCCCGCGCAGGTTGGCCAGCTTGAGTTTGCACTGGGCAAGAAGGGATCCCCTTAAGTTGGTTCCGGTGAGATTGGCCCCCGCCAAGTCCGCTTGGCTGAGATCGGCACCGCTCAAGTCCGCTTCGGCCAGGTTGGCTCCACGCAAGTTGGCTCCCTGCAGTCGGGATCCCTGCAACTTGGCCTTTTCTAGATTGGCCAGGCGCAGGTTGGATCCCTGCAGATCGGCTTGGCTGAGGTCGGCACCGCTCAAGTAGGCCCGCTCCAGATTGGCAGAGGCCAGCTTGGCCTGCCGGAGAATAGCCCCCCCCAAATCGATCCCGGCCAGGTCGGCCCCGGCCAGGTCAGCCCCGGTTAGTTGGCTGTTGCTGAAGTCGCGCTCGCCGCTGCCGTAGCGTTGCAGCAGCTCTGCCCCAGTTTCTACCATCGCCGTTTTCCACGCCAGACGAATTGGATCCTACCCAGGAATGGAAGGGCCGCCAAGAGCAGGCTACGATGGGCGCAAGCCGTTTTCTGGGATCCCCACTGATGAGCTTGCCCCGTGTGCCCCGAACTCGCCCCCGCCCCAAGCTGCGCTCGATCCCGCGCCGCCAAACCGAATCCGCCCTCTATGCCGAAATGCAGCAGCTCACCGTGGAAAAGCAGCGCCTCAACCAGGAGCTGGAGTCTATCCAAGAGCGGCAAGGGCAAATTCAGTCCCGGCTCCAGGAAATCGAGCAGGCCATGCAACACCTCCAGCAGCAGGCAGAAGCTTTTCGGGATCCTGCCCCCGCCTCTGAACCGGCCAAGCTCAGATCCCGTCCTTGCCGCTTCCCACCCATGACCTTCGAGTATTGAGGGATCCCCACTTAAATCACATCGCTCCATTCTCAGAGAGCCAAAGCAACAAGTCAGAGATTTTGTAGCTAGCTTAACTATTTGCTGCTCGTCTCCAGCCGACTCTAGAA
>NZ_JANSJI010000286.1:1466-14310 GCF_047462475.1 Synechococcus sp. H55.11 | reverse complement strand
CCGCCACCCTCTCCTCCACCGCTAAGTGGGTTAAGAAGGCATTGATCTGCTCGCCACCCATCTCCTTGGGGTGTCGCTTGTTGTGAAACAAGATATATCGACGGATCCGGAGAAGATAAAATTTCTCAGTCTGGTAGGAGTAGTGCTTGACTCGGAGAGCATCACTGACCTGCTCCAAAGGTTGTTGGTGAGGGGGCGCTGGGGTTGGTGGGTAGTAGAGGCGAATAGCGAAAAATTTACATAATATAACAAATCACTGCACCCGACTGGATGCTAGGCTATCTTCAGCACTCTAAGTCATTGACGGCGGGTGAGTTCAACTGTTAGGAGTCCTTCCGACAAGGTGCCAATTATGAAAAGCAACTATGACCTGACAACAAGAGATGGCTTTCGGAGCGCAATCAAAGATCTCCGTGAAATTCCTGTTCTTGGCCAAATTTATGCTCCGTTCTTTTGGATCGCTGATAAGGTCTTTGATTTTCTAGAACCTGGGAAAGCCGTAGAGAAGCAATCGAAGGTAGCCGTTGACTTAATCAAGGCAGGCAAAGAACACGGGGCAAAGCGGATGAAAATTATGATGGATGAGCAGGCAGGCTTCCATCTAGATGTCCCCATTGAGGGGGTAAAAGTGAATGTTGGTGCTGGTAGTAAAGGAAAGGTTTTAATAGATATTGAGTACTCCTAACTCATCGCTGCAGGCGCGACGGCCCTGACGGGCCGCGGACTGAGCTCAAACGTTACCCCACTTGGGAGAACACAGATGCAGCAACAAGACCGTTTCCGCGGGTGTCTTCTCGGTCTTGCCGTTGGGGATGCTATCGGCACTACCGTTGAGTTTCGCCCACGGGGAAGCTTTACACCGCTGACGGATATGGTCGGCGGAGGTCCATTCCATCTCCGTGCAGGCCAGTGGACTGATGATACTTCGATGGCGCTTTGCCTGGCAACCAGCCTTGTTGAGTGCAACGGGTTCGACGCTCATGATCAAATGAGGCGTTATTGCAAGTGGGCCGAGACGGGTTACTTGAGCAGTACTGGGACATGCTTCGACATAGGTTCTACGACCACCTCTGCATTGCGCAGGTTTCGCCAGACAGGAAACCCCTTTGCCGGGTCAAGCGATCCGCGCTTAGCCGGCAATGGATGCATAATGCGGTTAGCGCCGATTCCTATGTTCTTCTTCCCGGACCTGCAAGCAGCAGAACGATTTGCAGCGGAGAGTTCCCGAGTTACTCACGGTGCGGCGGAATGCCTAGACGCTTGTCGTCTTTTGGCGCGGATCATTTGTCGGGCGTTATCTGGTAGCTCAAAGGATGAGGTTGCTCTGGGTGACAGCCAGACATTCGTGGGGGCCGAGAAGATCGTTGCGATTGCCCGTGGAGCCTACTGTCAAAAGCCGGAAGATGAGATACGCGGCTCCGGGTATGTGGTGGACAGTCTGGAAGCGGCGATGTGGTGTTTCGTTCGTTCCCACAGTTTTGAGGAAGCGGTTCTCATGGCGGCAAATCTAGGCGACGATGCCGACACAACCGCTGCGGTATGTGGGCAAGTGGCAGGAGCGTACTATGGTGTACAAGGAATTCCTGTCGCCTGGCTAGAACGGCTTGCGTTACATTTGGAGATTGCGGAGCTCGCTGACCGGCTGTACAGCGCGAGCAAGAAGAGAGCGGCATACCGTTATGTTGCCAGCCCTAACAGCTTGTGAGTGATGAGAAGGGATCCCATCTCGTCTACTCTTTACTCCTAGTAGAGATAAAACCGGAAGCAGTGACAGCTTAGAGATCCCCAAGCATGACGCAATCGGCAGATCGAGAAGAACTTCAGCCTTGGGAAACTTGACCTTCTAATCCCGGAAGCACTGCCAGCAAGGGAATCCCAGGAGCTATGCTGGACTGCGGTGTTAGTCATTGAAATCAGTATGCGTGCCTATTACTTACAACATGTGCCGTTTGAGGGTCTCGGCTACATAGAGTCCTGGCTCAAAGCCAAGGGATATCCGGTAACGGGCACAAAGTTTTTTGAATCGACGAGATTGCCTAGCCTGGATGAATTTGACATGCTCATCGTCATGGGCGGCCCTATGAGCGCCAATGATGAAAGGGCGTTTCCTTGGCTAGTGCAGGAGAAGGGGTTTATCCGCAATGCCATTGAGGCCGGCAAGTCGGTTTTGGGCATCTGTCTGGGGGCACAACTGATTGCCAGCGCAATGGGTAGCCGAGTGTTTCCAAATCCCGTTAAGGAAATAGGTTGGTGGCCGGTACAAGGGGTACAGCCCCCTGATGAGCTAACCTTTCGCTTCTCGCCCTCAATTGAGGTTTTCCACTGGCACGGGGAAACTTTTGAGCTGCCACCCGGTGCAATTCACCTTGCCAAGAGCGAAGGCTGTGAGAACCAGGCCTTTCAGCTTGGGCGCTCAGTGATCGGCCTCCAGTTTCACTTGGAAACCACGCCAGAAGCGGCGCAAGAGCTTGTCTCCCACTGCCGCGACGAACTGTTGCCATCTACATATGTGCAATCTGAGGCAGCCATTCTTGCAGCTCCACCCGAAAAGTACCAAGCAATAAACAGTTTGATGGGTGAGGTGCTCTCATTCTTGTGCAGTCGTGGCAGAACCGACCACTTCTAGGGGCACTTCAGCAGGGGCCGCGGTGTAGCGGTGCAATTCTTCTAGGGCCAAGTTGAGCTTGTACATCGGGTCTGAGGTGCGGTAGTTCGGCTCCAGGTGAGTCCGAAACTGTGGCGGCAGGGATCCCGTGGGGCGAAGATTCAAAAAAGTCGTCGCTTAATTTTTGATTCAGGATCCCCTGCTCGGCAGCAGTCTACTCCAATTTGCTGGCGAACAAAGGGCCGGTCGCTAGCTCGCCTGTCGGTCTCCAAGGCAAAACGCCCTGCAATTTATAGACAATAGACAAATAAACGCCCAATTCCTGCCATGACGACTTTGACGCTCAATTTAAGCCCTTTGATAACCCTGACGCGGGCGAATTTTATCCGGCTTTGTGCCGCTAATCCTGAGCTGAAGTTGGAACGCACTGCCCAAGGAGAGCTGGTCATCATGTCTCCAACCGGGGGAGAAACGGGCCACTGGAGCGCCGAGATCACCACAGATCTAACTCTTTGGAATCGGCAATCGGGCCGGGGCAAAACATTTGATTCCTCCACCGGCTTTTCTCTGCCTTCGGGCAGCGACCGCTCTCCCGATTTAGCCTGGATCCCGATTGAGAAGTGGGAAGCTTTGGATCCGGAAGCCCGTCAGGGCTTTCTGCCCTTGTGCCCCGATTTTGTGGTGGAGATCCTCTCGCCCACCGACTCTTGGACTCAAACCCAGGCCAAGATGCAGGAGTACATGGACAACGGCTGCCGGCTGGGATGGCTGCTGGATCCCAAGGGCAAGCGGGCGATGATCTACCGGGCAGGGAAGGCGCCGGAATTGCTGGAAGACCCGCAAACTCTCTCAGGGGAAGAGGTGCTACCCGGCTTTACCTTGCCCATCCGCCAGATCTGGTCTTAGCTGCATCCTGCAACGTTTAGGGCCTACGGCCCGCTAACGGGAAGGGAACCGGCTCCTCGCAGACACAATTCAAACCTACGATGGCCCTATCTACATTGCCGATGCCGTTTGCAACACGCCCTGCCCATGGTCATTCCAAAGGAAAACATCCTCTCAGCGCTGCTTCCGGTCTTTGGGGGAATGCAGCCACCCTCCTACGAGCGAGGGAAAAGAGCCTGGGAGCGGTCAGCGCTGCGTGGCCATAACGAGACTGCAGGAAACTTCCTAGGTTAGAGTGTGTTCAGGAGTACGGGGCTGACGGGGCTCGAACCCGCAACTTCCGCCGTGACAGGGCGGTGCTCTAACCAATTGAACTACAGCCCCAATCGCTGCGAATATCTATTTTGAATCTGGATGAGGATTGTTGTCAATCATGGTGGTGAGTCTGGCAGGGCAGGCCGCAGCCCTTGTGGATAGCGCTCCGCAAAATGGGATCCCAGCAGCGGTGATGCAACAGGTGGCGGATGTGCTCACCCAGGTGGCCCAACATCTGGATCACCTGCAATACACCACCTTGCGCTATCCCGATGGCGGCTGGCTGACGGTGCGGGTGGTAGAAAAGCCCGACCAGACAGAGTCCTCGCCGGGAGGCGAACCGGTCAGCCATGTGTGGATCCCGGCTTTCGGCCACCTGGAAGACGCCCAGGCCACCCTGGCGGAGCTGAGGGAGCGAGCGCCGGAGTTGGAGACTGTGTCTTTTGGGGTTTTGGAGCTGTTGTTCTTGGCGTTGGGCTTTTCCCGGGCTGATGGCATTGTCTTTTACGACCAAGTTGGGAATCGGCAGCAGGGCAAAACCGTGGCCTGCCGAGCTCTGACAGAACAGGTCAACCAATCCCTTCGCAGAGGGGCCTCCCCGGCTTGATGACACTTATCACAAAGCCGGATCCCCGCTCTGCCACCCCCTGTCAACTCAAGATGGCCCCCTGTCGGCGGGCAAACTTCCGCAGCTTCTCGTCCATCCGTGCCCCCCGCAGATCGGCTTTGCAAAAGTTGGTAAAGCGCTTGCTCTGGTCTTCTGGATGGCGAGCCAAACGAACCCTACCGGTCACAGACCAGAGCACCGAGCTGGCCACCAAAAAAGCGATCCCAGCCGCTCCCAACGCATAAACCAAATCACCCGTGGTCAGGCGGACCAGCAAAAAGGCCAGGATACCCGAGCCCAGCAGCCCCCCTAAGCCCGCCAGGATCCCTCCCAACGTCTTGGCCGATCCAGACAGTCGACCCAAAACCTGCAGCCAATAGGGTTGAGGGGTGTTGAAGAGGATGCCGCGCAGATCCGCCCCCTGCAAGTTGGCCCCTGAGAAATCGGCTCCACGCAGATCAGCCTGGCGCAAATCGTAACCGGCTAAGTTTTGGTTGGCAAAGGACTTTCCCCGCAGATCGGCCCCCGCCATGGAAGGGATCCGCGGTGGAGTGGCCGGCTTGATCCGCCCGCCGCTGGTGATGCTGCTGGCTCGGCTCACTTGGGCGAAACCGGTGCTGCTCCCCCACTCAGAGGGGATGGCTACCGGGCTGCCGCCCGTCATTCCCCCCGCGCTGGACTGAGGGAGAGGAGTGGGCGAGAAACCGCCGGAGCGGTGCTTGGCCCAATAGCCGGAGATCACCGAGGAGCCTGGAGACAGGGGAGAGTCGGACAGCACAATGGGCTGGGAGATGGGGCCGCCTACCTTCTCCACCGGGATCCCTTGCAACGCCCGCAAAACCTCGGTAGCGGTGGCAAAGCGCTGGTTGATGGCCGGCTGCAACATGCGGTGCAAAATGGCGTCGAATTCGGGGCTGAGCTGTAGGCAATCCGACCAATCCCACTCCCCCGTCTCATGGTTATAAAACCTGGCCGGAGATTGCAACGTCATCAGGTTGATACAGGTAGCCGCCAGAGCGTAGAGATCGCTGGAGGGACCGACCGCCTGGCCGGCCACTTGCTCTGGGGGAGAAAAGCCAAGGGAGCGGATCGCAGTCACCTCCGCCGTCTGCTCCTGGGCTGGCCCCAGCTCCTTCACAGCTCCAAAGTCGATCAACACCAGCCGCTGATCCTCCTTGCGGCGAATGAGGTTGGCTGGCTTAATGTCGCGGTGAACGGTGTTGTGGCTGTGGACATAGCTGAGGATCAGCAGCACCTCCTGCATCACCTGCCGGGCCTGTGCTTCCGAAAAGGGCCCATGGCGACGCATTTCCTGCGAGAGGGTAATGCCCTGGATAAATTCCTGCACCAGGTAGAACTTGCCACCTTCCTGGAAGTGGGCGTAGAGCTTGGGGATCTGGGAATGTTCGCCGAGGCGCTCCAACACTTGGGCCTCGCGATTGAACAGCTCCTCCGCCAACTTGGCCAGTTGCGGGGATCCCTCGACCGGGCGCAACTGCTTGATCACCCGCCAAGGTTTGGAAGGCATGTCCTCATCGCGGGCCAAGAAAGTAGCGCCAAATCCCCCCTGGCCGATGCGCTTGAAGGCCCGGTAGCGGTTGCGCAGCAGAAGGGGATGGCCACAGGCGGCACAGGTGGAGGCGTCGGCCGGGTTTTCCGGTTGCAAGCAGGCAGGGTTAAGGCAGTAGCAGTTGGACATACCTTTGGGGTTACCGGCTGGCGATCCGGACAACCGACACAGAGCCGAGAACTGGACAGGCCAGTTGTGATAGATACATACAGGTTAGACCAAGGAGAAACAAATTTTGCACAACTGCCTCAGCTAGGCTGATTCTAGCGTCTGCCCCCCCTGGGGATAATCGGAGAAATCGCTTAGTTTTCCGCGGATGAGGGCGGGGGAAACAAGGTCAAGACAACAAGGGCTAGACTGCCCCGCAGGCAGAAAACTTAGAATTGATAAATACACCCATCTTGCCCTGTCATGTTTCCAGCTCTTTCCGGTGCTGCCATTCGGCAAACGTTTCTGGACTTCTACGCCCAGCGGGGCCATCAGGTGTTGCCCAGCGCTTCCCTGGTGCCGGAAGATCCGACGGTGCTGCTGACCATTGCCGGCATGTTGCCCTTTAAGCCGATCTTTTTGGGACATCGGGATCCAGAGTACCCGCGGGTTACAACCGCCCAAAAATGTGTGCGCACCAACGACATCGAGAATGTGGGGCGAACGGCACGCCACCACACCTTCTTCGAGATGCTGGGCAACTTCAGCTTCGGCGACTACTTCAAAAAAGAGGCCATTGTCTGGGCCTGGGAGCTGGTGACGGAGGTGTTCGGCCTGCCGCCGGAACGGCTGGTGGTGAGCGTCTTTCACGAAGATGAAGAGGCTTTTGCCCTCTGGCGAGATGAAGTAGGGATCCCGGCCCACCGCATCCAGCGCCTGGGAGAGGCGGACAATTTCTGGGCTGCCGGCCCCACCGGCCCTTGCGGCCCTTGTTCTGAGATCTACTACGACTTCAAGCCGGAGCTGGGGGATGAGCGGATCGATTTGGAGGATGACTCCCGCTTCCTGGAGATCTACAACCTGGTGTTCATGGAGCTGAACCGGGATAGCGAGGGTCACTTGATGCCGCTGGCCAAGCAAAACATCGACACCGGCCTGGGGTTGGAGCGGCTGGCCCAGGTGTTGCAGGGGGTGCCCAACAACTACGAGACCGACTTGATCTTTCCCATCATTCAAACGGCGGCTGGGATCGCCGGGCTGAACTACGCCAAGGCCGACCCGGAGCAGCAGATCTCCCTGAAGGTGATCGGGGATCACGCGCGGGCGGTGATGCATTTGATTGCCGATGGGGTGCTTCCTTCCAATGTGGATCGGGGCTATGTGCTGCGGCGGCTGATCCGGCGGATGGTGCGCCACGGGCGGCTCTTGGGGATCGGCGAGCCTTTTACCATTCCGGTGGTAGAGACCGCGATTCAGTTGGCCGAGGCTGCCTATCCTCAGGTGCGGGAGCGAGAAACCCTGATCAAAACCGAGCTGCAGCGGGAAGAGGAGCAATTTCTCAAGACCCTGGAGCGGGGGGAACGGCTGCTGCTGGATCTGTTTGCTGCCGTCGAATCTTCCCCTGGCAACGGCGGCTCGCCAAAGCAGATCTCCGGTGCCGACGCTTTCAAGCTCTTCGATACCTACGGCTTCCCGCTGGAGCTGACCCAAGAAATTGCCCAGGAACGCGGCTTCAGCGTGGATCTAGAGGGCTTTGAGCAAGAGATGGAGAAACAGCGGCAGCGGGCCCGCGCCGCCCACCAGACCATCGACCTGACGGCCCAGGGATCCCTGGACGAGCTGGCCGATTTTCTCAGCCAAACAGAGTTTTTGGGCTACAGCCAATCTTCTGCCCGCGGCGTGGTCGAGGCCCTGTTGGTGGAAGGAAAATCGGTGCCCCAAGTTGAGGCAGGGCAAGCGGTGCAGATTGTCTTGGATCGCACCCCTTTCTATGCCGAATCTGGCGGGCAAATCGGCGACCGTGGCTACCTCTCCGGCGACGGCTTGCTGGTGCGCGTGGAAGATGTGCAAAAGCAAGGGGATCTGTTTGTTCACTTTGGCCGGGTAGAACGCGGGATCCTGCGGGTGGGGGATCCGGTGCAAGCTCAGATCGACTTGGCCTGTCGGCGGCGCGCCCAGGCCCACCACACCGCCACCCACCTGCTGCAGGCAGCCCTGAAAAAAATTGTCGATCCCTCCATCAGCCAGGCGGGATCCCTGGTGGCCTTTGACCGGCTGCGCTTTGATTTCACCCTCTCCCGACCCGTCACCCCCGCGGAGCTGGAACAGGTTGAAAACTTGGTGAACACCTGGATTGCCGAGGCCCATGCGGCTCAGGTGGCCATCATGCCCTTAACGGAGGCCAAAGCCAAAGGAGCCGTGGCCATGTTCGGGGAAAAATACGGCGCCGAGGTGCGGGTGATCGACTTTCCGGGCGTTTCGATGGAGCTGTGTGGTGGCACCCATGTCAACAACACCGCCGAGATCGGCCTGTTTAAGATCATCGCCGAGACCGGGGTGGCTGCCGGGATCCGTCGCATCGAGGCTGTGGCCGGGCCGGCGGTGCTGGAATACCTGAACGAGCGGGACAAGGTGGTGCGGGAGCTGAGCGCCCATTTCAAGGCCAAGCCCCAGGAACTGCCGGAGCGGGTCGCCGCCCTGCAGGCGGAGCTGAAGGCCGCCCAAAAAGAGCTGGAGGAGGTGCGCAGCCAGTTGGCTTTGCTGCAGGCCGAACGTTTGTTGTCCGCAGCGGCTGCCGTCGGAGATCTCAAGATCTTGGTGGCGGAACTGGGATCCACCCCCGCCGAGGCCCTCAAAACCGCCGCCGAGCATCTGCTCCACAAGCTGGGGCAAGGGGCGGTGGTGCTGGGCTCGGTGCCGGAAGCCGGCAAGGTCAGCCTAGTGGCCGCCTTTAGCCCGGCGGTGCAGCAACTTGGCCTGAAGGCAGGCTCCTTCATCGGCGAGATCGCCAAACTCACCGGGGGGGGCGGCGGCGGACGGCCCAACTTGGCCCAAGCCGGTGGCAAGCAACCGGAGAAACTGGCAGAGGCTTTGCAGGCGGCCCAGGAACGGTTGCAAGCAGAGCTGATCGCGGCGGCGGGGCGGAGCTCTTAACTTCCTTCTCCCCCTGAGAGAGGGCGGAGGGGAGGGAAGCGGCCCGGAGCGCTCGCGGTGCGTCTCCCACCTGAACCGCTGGCGGCTGTCCGGCCAAGATCCCCTCTGTTGACAGCGCGCTTTGAGGTGAACTCAGGTGAACTTAAATGCCGTCGTAGGGAACGGTGTCTCCGTACCCAAGATGCTCCTCGTCTGATGAGGCGGTGGGCTGCTGCTCTTGTGAAGAATCTGCCGGCTCCCCCTCATCCACCAACACCAGCACCCGCACAAGTTGATTTTTGGGCAATTGTTCCTGCGCCTGCACAGGCAAAATCAGTTGACCTTGGCTGTCGGTGTGAGCCCAGAACTCGTGTGCTTTCATGCTATCTACCTGGGATGGCGGGGAAAGAAAATCTTATACCAGCTTGCCCCAGGCTCTGCCACAGCCACGGGATCCCTACGCCAAGCTCGCAACCCAGCCCGCATCCGTTGCCGCTTCTGGGCGCGCAGAAAAGAGCCGGGGATCCTGCCATCCCAAATGGGAATGGATCGGCTTCCAATCCTTCCCAACTTGACAGTGCTTCAAGCTGCTGAGGGATCCCCACTTGGTTGTTTTGCATACATGGGCCCAATCCTCAAAAAGACGGGGCTGTAGACCCAGCTTTTGAGTAAAAATTCTTCCTGCTTACAGTCTTGATGCAAATCTTGCCTGTCGTGTCTGAGGGCTGCATCGCAAAGCTGTTAAGATCGGCTCAGCACAGCGATGCCGATCAACAAAAATGCAAGTCAAGAGATGGTTAAAAATCAGTTAAAAACTGGAAATCTCTGGGTTAAGCATTCCAAGACGCATCGGTGTCATCTTGCACTTTGGAGCTTGTTTGGCAATGGTTAAGAGTTTGTTTTCGCTGGGCCGCTCTGCCGTCCTGTTGAGTTTGGGGTTGGCCTTTGTAATGGGATCCCCAGCTTCATCGCCGGTCTTTTCTCAGAGGAGAGCCGGGGCAGAGGGTAAGGTGATCCGGCCTGCTGCCTCGACCAATTTTTACTCGCTATTTTTGGCCGAGATCATCAACGAGGGGTTGCGGGAACTGGGCTATCAGGTTGAGCCCACGCAACAGCTTCAGGTGGCTTTGGCCCATGCCGCTCTGGCCAGCAACGACGTAGATTTTCTCACGGCCCATTGGGAAAACCTGAACTACCCGATGATTGTGAACAATGGCGGTGAAGAGCGGCTGCAGCGGGTAGGGGTGTTGGTGGACAATACGGTGCAGGGTTATTTGATCGACAAAGCGACTGCAGAAGCCCATGGCATCCAAAATCTGGGGCAGTTGCGCGATCCCCAAATTGCCCGCCTCTTCGACAGCGATGGCAACGGCAAGGCCGACTTGGTGGGGTGCAACCCCGGCTGGGGCTGTGCGGCGGTTACCGAACATCACCTAAAAGTTTATGAGCTAACCGACACCGTCCAGTTTGTGCAGGGGGAATATGACGCTCTGATCGCCGACACGATCACCCGTCTGCAACAGGGGGAGCCCATCTTGGCCTATGCCTATTCCCCCCATTGGGCAGGAGCTTTCCTGAAGCCCGGCGAGAATGTTGCCTGGCTAGAGGTGCCCTTCACCAGCTTGCCGGCGGAGCAGGCGGATGTCAGCACGGTTAACACCCTCGTGGATGGCCGCAATTTGGGCTTTGCGGTAGATCGCATTCGAGTGGTGGCGCGGGCAGACTATCTGCGGGACAACCCAGTGGCGCGGCGGTGGCTGGAGCTGGTTTCCATCCCCATCGAGGATGTGAATGCTCAGCAAAAGCGGGTTCACGACGGAGAGAGATCCCCTGAGGATATCCGCCGTCATGCGCTGGAATGGATTGCGGCAAATCGTCAGCTCTTCGACCGTTGGCTGCAGCAGGCGAGGCAGGTGGTCAGGTAATGGCGGATCTCACTCTGCTCTGGAGTGGCCTGCTGGATCCCTTTGATCAGGTGCGCATCCCCTTGGAAAGCTGGGTCAGCAACGGCGTCCAATGGTTGGTTGCCCACTTTCGGCCTGTGTTTCAGACATTGCGGTTGCCCATCAACAGCTTGCTGCGCAGCCTGCAGCACCTCCTTCTCGCTACCCCTCCAACGGTGGTGCTGGCAACTCTGACGGCGGTGGCCTGGCAACTGGCGGGTCGCCAGGTGGGGATCTTCGCCTTTTTGGCCCTCAGCCTCATCGGCTTTGTCGGCGCTTGGCAGCCGGCGATGGTGTCTCTGTCTTTGGTGCTGACGGCTGTTGCCATCTGCCTGCTTCTCGGGATCCCGCTGGGGGTGCTGTGTGCCTGGTCGGATCCCTTTGAGAAGCTGTTGCGCCCGCTCTTGGATGCGATGCAGACCCTGCCGGTGTTTGTTTACCTGGTGCCGGTAGTTATGCTCTTCGGCATCGGAGAGGCGCCCGGCGTGATTGCCACGGTGATCTATGCCTTACCGCCCCTGATTCGCCTGACCAACTTGGGCATCCGACAGGTGCCCGAAGAGGTGGTGGAGGCAGCTTTGGCCTTCGGTGCTACTCCCCAGCAGATCCTCTGGGAAACTCAGATCCCTCTGGCCATGCCCACCATCTTGGCCGGGGTTAACCAAACCGTGCTTTTTGCCCTGGGCATGTCGGTGGTTACCTCCATGATCGCGGTGCCGGGGCTGGGGCTGGTGGTGCTGCGGGGTCTCAACGGCCTCAACGTGGGCATGGCGGCCACCGGCGGGCTTGGGATCCTGTTGCTGGCCATTCTGCTGGATCGGGTCACCCAACGGGTTGGGCAAGCAGACTTTCAGCGCTTTTGGTATCGGCGCGGGCCGATTGGCTGGGCCTGGCAACGCTGGCAGCAGTGGCGAATGCGCAGGCAGCGCGAACTTGGCTGAGATCTCTGGCCGTTTGGGCGTTATTGGAACGTTGCTCGGACTCTCCTCTCCCAACAGGGGAAAAGGGAGTACGTGACGTACTCCCGCACTCATGCTGACGCATAGAGTGCGGGCTTCAAGGACTACGTCCCGCTTCGCGAACAGTGACTCCTGCGCGATAGCAGGACATTTCCTGAGCTTTAAGAACGGGACGCCCCACCGCTCTGGATTTAATAATGAGTGCCGAGTTTTGGTCTCGGCCAATACTCAACCCGCAATGCGGACAATCATGCCACCGCTCATCTAGCTTTTTGGGCACATCTCGACCGCACCCTGAACACTCTTGGCTGCTGCCGCGGGGATCCACTGCAATGGTCAGCAACCCAGCTCTCTCGGCCTTGGCTGCCAGAATTTGCAGGAACTGACCCCAACCGGCATCATGGACAGACTTGGCCAACCTTGTCCTGGCCAGACCTTTGATGTTCAACGCCTCATGGGCTATGTGCTTCCTTGTCTGCACAAGTTTGTGGGCGGTTTTGTGGTGGAAATCTCGGCGCTGGTTGGCCAGTTTCTGGTGCACCTTGGCCAGGCGTTTCACCGCTTTCTTGTAACGGTTTGACCTTTTCTTTTGCCTGGATATGGCCTTTTGCAACCGCTTCAGCTTCTTCTCCGTCCGTCGATAATGTCGGGGCACCTTAACCGATTCCCCGCTATCCGTTACCAAAAAATCATCAAGGCCCAGGTCTATCCCAATTGTGTTTTCCCACGCTGGGGTGTCAGGGTTCAATTCAGGGACAGACGGAGCCTGCAAACTCAAGGTCACGTACCACCCATCAACCTTGCGGGTGAGGGTTGCCGTTTTGATCACAAACCCCAAGGACTCCGTCCCGCTAGCGCGAACGGGAACCAGGACCTTGGTATTGACCAAGTCTCGTTTTT
>NZ_JANSJI010000286.1:0-1366 GCF_047462475.1 Synechococcus sp. H55.11 | reverse complement strand
GTCCCGCTAGCGCGAACGGGAACCAGGACCTTGGTATTGACCAAGTCTCGTTTTTGGGAGTAGAAGGTGGGCTGGTCTTTCAACTGGGGCAGGTGACAGACCGTTAAGGAGCAAGCATGAATGTCACAGCGATTTTGCTCCCACCAGCGGAAGCGTTCTGCCAAGCGATAGTTATACTGCCTACGCAGCGGCTCAAGCCAGCCGTCCATCCAGGCGACTTGCCTGGGAGTAGGACGCAAGCGGTACTGGTAAGCAGTTCTCATGATGGGAGTATTATACCTATTCACAACTGGGATGTTCCCGCCTCTCCCAAGCGGCTCTGACCCTACGGGTACAGAGCGGGGCTTCTCGGCGGATTAGCTAAAACTTTTCTAGAATGACCGTGTTTGTTAAAGAACATCATCCATCATGAGTGCTCGTGAGGCCCAAAATCGACCCAAGATCCCCAAAATCCGTATTGAACATCTGACCAAAGTCTACGGCTCCAATCCCCAAGCAGCCTTGGCCCAAGTGCGGCAGGGGCTGGATCGGGAAACTCTCTTTCGGCGTACCGGCCATGTTCTAGCCGTCAACGACGTCTCTCTGACCATTGATCAGGGGGAGCTGTTTGTCATCATGGGCCTCTCCGGCTCCGGCAAATCCACTTTGGTGCGCTGTCTGAATCGGCTGATCGAACCCACCAGTGGGAAAATCGAGGTGGATGGTGAGGATATTCTTCAGGTCGGCCCCGGTCGTTTGCGCCAGATCCGCCGCCAAACCATGGGCATGGTGTTTCAAAAGTTCGCCCTCTTTCCCCATCGCACCGTCTTGGAAAACGTGGAGTATGGGCTGAAAATTCAAGGGGTGGAGCCCCAAATCCGGCGGCAGCGAGGGCTGGAAATGCTGGAGATCGTGGGCCTCAGAGAATGGGCGGATCGTTATCCTGCCGATCTCAGCGGGGGCATGCAGCAACGGGTGGGCTTGGCGCGGGCACTGGCCACCGATCCCGATATTCTGCTCATGGACGAAGCCTTTGGCGCTTTGGATCCCTTGATTCGCCGTGAAATGCAGCAGGAGCTGCTGAGTTTACAAGAGCGCTTTCAAAAGACCATCGTCTTTATCACCCACGACATTCAAGAGGCCCTGAAAATCGGAGATCGGGTGGCGATCATGCGGGATGGGGCTTTGGTTCAGGTGGGATCCCCGGCAGAGCTTCTCACCCGACCGGCAGATCAGTACGTGGCCGATTTTGTCCAGGAGGTGAACCGGGCCCAGGTTTTGAAAACCGGAGCCATTACCCGCAAAACCCTATACCTCATTTTGGGCAGGGACTCTCTTTCGGCTGCGGCTGCCCAAATGCGCGAGCATGATCTCAGCACTCTGTATG
>NZ_JANSJI010000285.1:0-3639 GCF_047462475.1 Synechococcus sp. H55.11 | reverse complement strand
CTTCTTAGCTGTTTTTGGGCTTTTGGATCAATTTCGCACCACACCCTTGGATCTGGGGGCGGTGCTCCGTTTTGATAACCGAGGGGCCGGTTTTGGCGCTACGGCTCTCGGCCAGCCTTTGCGCACGGCCCAACTGCTGCAAGACTTCACCAGCGACAAGCAACTGCTTAGGCGAGGGGTATTGCGGGCAAATCCCGGTGGGAACACCGCCTTGTATGACGCCACGGTGGAAGCCGGGCGTTTCTTAAGTGACTTTCGCCCCAATGAGACCTTCAACCGCCGCCTGGTGGTGTTTACCGACGGCATCGACAACGAGAGCACCCGCTCCATTGACCAGACCATTCGGGAGCTCACAACTCTGGCCCAAGAGCGGGGGCAGAAGCTGACCGTGTATGTAGTTGGGCTGGGCGTTGACTTAAACCTGCTGGAGCTCCAGCGACTGGCGGCGGCCACAGAAGGCACGTTTGTGCTGGCGCGGTTTGCCGAGGCTCTGGAAGCTCCCTTTGCCAATCTATTCCCTGCTGCTATTGGAGAGCACCGCCTGCAGGTGCGGGTACAAAGTAATGTTCCCCTACCTGCTGGCTCTTATCTTCTCAGCGGCGAACTGCGGGTCGAGAGAGAGGGAAGCCGTTTTGTGACATCCTTTAGCGACGCCGTTCTCACGGTGGGATCCCGCTAGAGCCCTTCTGCAAACCAACAACATCCGCAATTGAGAGCGAGGCATAGGCATATGTTTCGACGACTGGGCACATCCAGCAGATTTTGGCGACCGGCTGCGCTTGTCCTGGCTGCTGTGGTTACAGGTTCCCTCACTGTTTTGCTGAAAAGTTGCGGTAGTGGCGGCTCTGGCAATCCTGCTGGGGTGGAGTTGCCGACAAGGGATCCCGCTGCCGGCTCCGCGGCTGCCATCCTGGGGCTGGTCGTTGATCCCTTTGGTCAGCTTTGTGGCCCGGGATCCACGGCTACTCTTTGTGCAGGCGGGCCAGTCTTTTCGGCAGGCAACTCAGTTCAGCTAGTCGGCTTGAGCTCACGGGGAGAGATTTTGTTTCCCCCCTTGGCCACTGCCACCCTGGATAGCAACTTGCGCTTTACGATTCCCTTTTCTGGCTCGATCACGCAGCCGCCGGGGAAATTGGTTTCGGTGCAATCGAACCTCGTTGGGCAGGGACGGCAGGCCAGCCAGCCTACACCGCTGCGGGGATTTGTTTTCAGTGCAGCCGTCGATGTCTCTCCTTGGAGCGAGGCTCTCTATCGCATCTTGCTGCGGGAACGGGAGCGAGTGCCCTTCTCGAACTTGGCCCCCCCTGAGGTTAGGGATTTGGAGAACATTTTGTTTGTTAGCATTCCTCTTTCCAGAACTGCCCGTAACCTAGAGGAAGTTATTGCCGATATCATTCAGCAAGCGGATCGGCTGAGTTTTAATGGACTGCGTTTTGTAGAGGATCTGATTCGAGTTTGCTATGCCCCGGAAGGCAATCAATCCGATCAACCCTGTCGGCTGCGGATCCCGGTGCCTACTCCGCCTCCAGTGCCCATTGAACCGCCGGCAACTCGGCCACCAGCTTCTCCTCTTGCTCCCGGAACTCCTTTGCCGGCAGCAACACCTTCTCCTGAGGCTCCTACCCTACCCATCGTCATCACCAATAGAGCTTCAGTCCGTCTATCATCTGGAACTTTAGTATTCAGTAACCCAGTTACAGTGAGAGTGGACAATTTGTAGCTGCTTCGCTTGGAATTGAGTCCTGTTTCTTTCTTTTTTGAAGACATTCCCTGAAAAAGCGAGGAGTGTTAGATGTTGACCTCAAGACCGTCTCTGCCCAACTCTAAGCAACCCGCCGGGCTACTGCAGATTCTCAGCCGTACTTTGGGATCCGTTTCCACAGCTTTGCTCATTTTGCTTTTGAGAGTGGAGAATGCCGACTCCACTACATCAGGGAATATACTTCTGCAACACTCTGCTCAAGATGAGCTGGTCTTTATCGACCAAGCTTTGCCCGATCTGTCGATCTTGCTAGCAGGGATCCGACCTGGAACAGAGATTATTCTTTTGGACCCTAACAGAGATGGGATCCAGCAGATCGCCGAGGCGCTGCGAGGTCGAAAAGGTGTTAGAGCTTTGCACGTTCTATCTCACGGGCAGGCGGGCTCAATACAGTTGGGCAAAAGCCTTCTCAGCCTAGAAAACCTATCCGAATATGCAAGCTTGCTCTCGCAGTGGAAATCTAGCCTGGCTGATGATGCAGAGATCTTGGTCTATGGCTGCGAAGTGGCATCTGGCTTAGAGGGAGAGCTTCTCATCAAGCAGCTAGCTCATCTAACAGGAGCTGATATTGCCGCTTCTACCAACCTTACAGGATATGCTGGATACGATGCAGATTGGGTTCTAGAGGCTGCGACCAGCTCCATTGCTACCCCCACAATTTTTGTGGAAGGCTCAGTGGAGCATCGTTACCAACATACCTTACAGGTTGGTGCCACGCCCACTCTGGATGCTAACTTTGTTTTAGCAAACATCCAAGTAGGTACTAACAAGCTTTCTCTCATCGACGCAACTAACCAAGTTATTTTAAGAAGAGTTGATAATGACCAAGCAGCAGGGATTTGTAACATTGTCTGGGTCGTTCCTCCAGACACTCCTGGCAGCCTTGGAATTACAGCTATGGAGCAGGCTCTCTTAATCAATCCTATAAATCCGGTTATTAAGGCAGGGACAGATAATATTTTTACAAACAAAGATACTGGCACTGTCAACCTCAATAACATAGAAAGAGTTGACTTTATCACGCCAGGTGGCATAACTGCGCCTAGTGCCAATCTAGATAAAATCGGGTTTCTCCTTCTGGATAGAGGCGGCAATGACTCTTTTAGGATGGCTGCTATCACCAAGCTTGATCCCAACCCCGTAAATTACATTTACGGATCGGTTGTTGCAGTTGGATCCGGTACTTGGTCGAAAGGCACATTTATTAATACAAACGTGCATAGCGATAAGTGTGGAACTCAACCTCTAGACACGACTATTACTTCTTTTGGACTAAACCAACCGCTATCGGGAGTTTTCGTAAGCTTCCAAGATCTAGGCATATCACCTAGTCAAACATTCTTTGGATACTCAGTAGTTGGCAATGATGTAACCGGCTCAGTTAAAAACTTCAACACGTTCTCAAAAAACACGAATCAAATCAACGGCGGCTGGGATATGACGGCAGGGGGGGGAATTGTGGCTTACAACCCTCTTGCCAACAATGACGCTGCTACAACTCCCCCAAATACACCAGTCACCATCACGATTCTGTCTAATGATGTAGGGTATGTCTTTAATTTGGATCCCAGTACCATTGACCTAGATCCAAGCTCTCCTGGACAGCAAACTACTCTGACGGTCCCCGGAGAAGGCACATACACTGTTAACCCAGTTACTGGGGAAGTCACTTTTACTCCGGATTTTAGCTTCACAGGTACCACTACCCCAATTAAGTACACCGTAAAAGATATACAGGGCCTAATTTCCAACGAAGCCACCATTACCGTCAAAGTTACTCCAGCATCAACCCCAACGCCAACTCCAACCCCGACGCCCTGTCTCTAATACACATCAGCCGCAGCCGACGATCTCCTCTGTGTAGAACTCGGAGGTCC
>NZ_JANSJI010000284.1:0-731 GCF_047462475.1 Synechococcus sp. H55.11 | reverse complement strand
GCGTCCCAAATCGTTCCGTTTCCAATTTCTAGGGATCCCCCCGAAGGGGGAACTTTAAGAGTGCAAGCCAGGTTGTTCCTTGCGAAGCTCGTTTCCAATTTCTAGGGATCCCCCCGAAGGGGGAACACCCCGTTGCCCCTCACCTCAGACAGCACCACCAGGTCGGTTTCCAATTTCTAGGGATCCCCCCGAAGGGGGAACTGAAGGCGGGTTTGTTCTCAGAGTGGCCTTGCATCCAGTTTCCAATTTCTAGGGATCCCCCCGAAGGGGGAACGGAGGAGAACAGAATCTACCCGCACTGCACTATAAGTGTTTCCAATTTCTAGGGATCCCCCCGAAGGGGGAACCACCTGAAAGAGAGAAACTCAGGTTCACATACTATGCTGCTGTTTCCAATTTCTAGGGATCCCCCCGAAGGGGGAACGAGTTCTTCACAATAGTCGAGGTCTTTGAGGATGGTGTTTCCAATTTCTAGGGATCCCCCCGAAGGGGGAACCAAAGAACTGGTGAATCTAATGCCGTCGTGGCCAGCGTTTCCAATTTCTAGGGATCCCCCCGAAGGGGGAACCAACTTTGGTGTCCGCGGGGCTGCACTTCTGATTCAGCCAATAATGTTTCCAATTTCTAGGGATCCCCCCGAAGGGGGAACCAAAGATGGAGAACCTCGACGAAAAGATAGACAAGGCGTTTCCAATTTCTAGGGATCCCCCCGAAGGGGGACCCCGAATTGG
>NZ_JANSJI010000283.1:0-14327 GCF_047462475.1 Synechococcus sp. H55.11 | reverse complement strand
GCCCAGCCCTTAAACCTAGGCTTCCCCAATCGCCTTGCCAAACTGTCTTTGTCGATATACCCTGCTGGCTCTACAGTGGGGGTCTTCCCACCGCGAAAGCTCGATCAACCCCCAATCATGCGAACCCCGCAAATTAACCCTCGATGGGATCCACTTGGATTTGATAGGTCTCGATCACCGGGTTGGCCAGCAGTTGGTCGCACAGCTCGCCCACCTGGCGTCGGGCAGTTTCGGCGTCGGGAGCCTCTAGCTGCAGTTGGATGTGCTTGCCGATACGCACCTGCCGCACCTGGGTGTGCCCCAACTGATGTAGGCTGGACTGGACGGCGGCCCCGGCAGGATCGAGCACAGAGGGGCGCAGGTGAATCTGGATCTGGGCCTGGAACTGCATAAAATGGGAGCTGGATCTGTTACCAGTGTATCAGTCGGATCGTCACGGCTTTGGGTGCAGACATGGATGCGACGCGCGTGGTGGCCATTGCCCACAACGTTTTCCGAGAAACGATTCGGGATCGGATTCTCTACCTGGTGATGGTATTTGCGGTGGCCATGCTGGGAGCCATTGTTTTGATCCCGCAGGTGGCTAACCAAGCCCACAACAAGATTATTGCCGACTTGGGGTTGGCGGCCATTCACTTCTTTGGGCTGATCGTGGCCATTTTCGTTGGCACAGGGCTGGTGAATAAAGAGATCGAAAAGCGCACCGTCTATGTGCTGATTGCCAAACCCATGAGCCGGGCAGAGTTCATTGTCGGCAAGCATCTGGGCCTGTCGGCTCTGCTGTCGGTGCTGGTGCTGCTGATGACGGCCGTTTTTCTGCTGAGTTTGCTGGTGGTGCAGGCTCCGATTCCCCTTTTGGCCGTTTCCTGGGCGGCGGCCTTTACTTTCTTGGAGCTGGCGCTGATTGTCGCCGCCGCCCTGCTATTCGGGGTTTTTACCTCTTCAATTTTGGCTACGCTCTACACCATTGCCCTGTTCCTGATGGGCCATGCCAGCCGTGCTCTGTTGCAATTGAGCAAGTTGGTGGAAGATGGCGGGTTGGGCAAAGTGTTCGAGATGATCTACTGGGTGTTGCCGGATCTGGAGCGCCTCAACCTGAGAGACGCTGCCGTTTACGGCCAAGTTCCCCCTCCGGCAGAACTTCTCGTAGATGCACTTTACGGCTTGGTTTACACCCTTTTGCTGCTAATTCTGGCGGTGTTGGTGTTTGCCCGGCGTGAGTTTTAACGTTTTCGCTCCTCACCCTTTTCCCATGCGCTTTTCCCACTTCTACACGCCCGAACAGGTGCCTCTATCCGGGATCCCAGAGTGCGCGGTGGCCATCGATGTGCTGCGGGCCACCACCACCATTGCCACAGCGCTGGCAGCAGGGGCAGAGGCGGTACAGGTGTTTGCTCACTTGCAACAGCTCCAGGAGGCAAGCCAAAACTGGCCGGCTTGCAAGCGGCTTTTGGCGGGGGAACGGGGGGGCAAAGCAGTGGCAGGGTTCGATCTGGGCAATTCCCCCCTCGACTACACCCCCGACCGCGTGCAAGACAAGCGCATCTTCCTGAGCACCACCAACGGCACGCGCAGCCTGCAGCGCCTAGAAGGGATCCCGGTGGTGATCACGGCGGCCCTGGTGAACTTGGGAGCGGTGGTGGAATTTCTCAGACAAGGAGCTTTTGCCGAAGTGTGGCTGGTGGGATCCGGCTGGGAAGGTGCCTTTTCGTTGGAAGACACCGCCTGTGCCGGGGCGATTTTGCATCGCTTGGGCTGCTCGTTGGAGCAGTTGGGCAACGACGAAGCGGTGGCCGCCCTAGCTCTCTACCAAACTTGGCAGGAGGATCTCCTGGGTCTGTTGCGGCACTCTAGCCACGGGCAGCGGCTGTTGGGGCTTGGGCCGGAAAACGACAGGGATCTGGCCTATTGTGCTGAGCTGGATCGGCTCTCGGTGGTGCCCCGACAGGTTCAACCAGGGGTTTTGGCCAACAACAGGTAGTCCCTACAGCTCTTGGCCGGATCTCGACAGGCTGGATGTGGGCTCGTCTCCGACTAGCCCGCTTTTGCTGTATCGGGAGCAATGCTCAACGCTTTCTGGTGTAGCCACGCCTGCCATTCCCCCGGGATCAGCTTGTTGTGAAATGCATCGCCGGAAACAAACATATCCCGCTGATTCTGGGCCAAGACAAAAATGGAGCGGCGGTCGAAATGGGAGGTGAGCTTGTAGAGGGTGTAGGGACCTTCGGAGTAGAGGGTCAGGGTTTCTTGATCCAGACCATGGCGGCTGCTTTGGCCGTAGGCTCGCAGAACAATGTTGATCAATCGCTCATAGTGCATAGACCGAAGATGATGAAGCTACCCAGACAGACACAAAGAAAGATAGAAGCCGCTGCCAAGGCCGAAGCAGCTCCGGTGAGCCCAGCATAACAAATCCCACTGGGTTGCTGGGCAATACCCGTGCGGATGAACAAGATGCAGGGGCAAATGCGGCGGAAAAATGCGATAGAACTTAAGGCAAGCCATCATGTAACTTCTCCTGCACAGGCAGCTCCCCATGGCCAATATGGCGCCCCGCTCCTTCCCACCCGTCGATCCCGTCCGCGTCGCCATTGTCGGGGCTTCCGGGTATGGAGGAGTGCAATTGGTGCGGCTGCTGAGCGAGCATCCCGGCGTGCAGCTTACCTACTTGGCCGGCCAGGACAGTGCCGGCAAGCGCTATGGGGATCTCTATCCCCAGTTGGCCCAGGTGGTGGATCTGACCGTGCAGCCGGTAGAGGTGGATCGCATTGCCGCCAGCAGCCAGGTGGTGTTTTTGTCTTTGCCCAATGGGCTGGCGGCGGACCTGGCCCCGCCTTTGCTGGCCAAAGGCTGCAAAGTTCTAGATCTCTCGGCAGACTACCGCTTCCGCAACCTGGCCACCTACCAATCGTGGTACCGCCTGGGGCAGACGGATCCCAACTGGCCCAGCCCTGCCTATCGCCAAGCCAATGAGCAGGCGGTCTATGGGCTGCCAGAGCTGTATCGCGAGGCGATTGCCCAAGCCCAACTGGTGGGCTGTCCCGGCTGCTATCCCACCGCCTCGTTGCTGGCAGTGGCCCCGCTGCTGCGGCAGGGGTTGGTGGAGCTGGACAGCCTCATTTTCGACGCCAAGTCCGGCGTTTCGGGGGCAGGTCGCACCCCCAAGGTGGGATCCCTGTTTGCCGAGGTGGACGGCTCGCTGGCGGCCTATGGCGTGGCCCAACACCGGCATACGCCCGAGATCGAGCAGGGCTGTGCCGACCTGACCCACACGCCCATCACTGTGCAATTTACGCCCCACCTGGTGCCCATGGTGCGGGGCATCCACGTTACGTTGTACGCCAACCTGCGGGATCCCGGCTTTGTGGGGGAAGACTTGCTCACTATCTACAATGCTTTTTATCGCCAATCCCCCTGGGTGAGGGTGCTGCCGCGGGGGGTTTACCCGCAAACCAAATGGGTCTCCGGCACCAACACCTGCCTGATTGGGCTGGAGGTGGACACCCGCACCAACCGGGTTATCGTCCTGTCGGTCATCGACAACCTGATGAAGGGGCAAGCCGGGCAGGCAGTGCAGTGTCTCAACTTGATGATGGGATGGCCGGAAACGTTGGGTTTACCGCGGCTGGCCTTCTACCCCTAGCTATAATGCCGGTAATCCCCTTGAGGCCACCTCTGTCCATGTCTGAGCCCCTGGATCCTTCTTCCGCTTCCGAGCCCCACAATGCCTCGCCCAGCACTGCCGCGGATCCCGTCAATGGCGCTGCTGAGGGCCTGAACTGGGAGGAGCTGTGGCGGCAACTGGAGGCGGGCTGGCAGGATCTGCCCCGGCGCTCCGAAGAAACGGTGCAACAAACCCTGGCCCGCCTGCAACTGGAGTGGGGCGGGCTGTGCCGAGAGGCGCGGGATCGGCTGCAGGCAGCTCTGGACAGGGCAAGAAGTGCAACTTCTCCAGAGCCCATCCGGCAAGAGCTGCAAGCCCTCCTGCCCTTGCTTAACCCCTGCCAATGGGAGGTGGTCATTGGCTCTTTGGGGCGGGCTGCCGATCGAGCCTGGGTGGCCAGCCTGTTGTATCACGGCCTGCAGGAGCCGGCGGAAACCGATTCCTGGGTGCTGAGCTCTGAGCAACGCTCTGCTCTGGAGGCGATGAGTGCCCGTGCCTATGGCAACAGCCGCCTGCCTCTTGTGATGGACAAAACTGGCCAGATCCAGGTGACAGCCTCAGCCGCCTTGTTAGTCACCTTGATTGCCATCGAGATTGGCAGTGTGGGTTCGGCAGGTGCTTTGTCCTTGTTGGGCACACCGGAGCTGCGCAGGCTCTTGAATGCCGAGGGCAAGCTGCGGCGAACCGGTTTGAAACAGGGACGCACTGCTCTCACGCAAGAAGAATGGCAAACCCTGCGCCGTTGGCTGGATCCCAAGGGATCCCCCCCCGACTGGTACCTCAATCTCACCCAAGTGGGGATCCAGACCACCCAGGTGGGGGACTATGCGGCCCGGCGGCTGCGGGAGTTTTTCCAGAGCGAGTGGATTAAGCTCGTGATCCCCCCCCTGTATCACCTGGTCATCGATGCAGTGCGGCTGCTGACGGGAGAAGTGTTTCTCAGTGTGGGCACCACCCTGGAATCGGCCTTGGAATCAGCAGAGGCAGGGCGACGGCTGGAGTTGGTGCTGCAAGCCTTGCCCCAGGCGCGGAATATTCCCGACCCCGACCGGATCCAGGCCGCCATCCCTGCCGTGGTGGAGGCTGCCGAGAAAGCCCTTCGACCCCTGCTGGCACGACAGTTGATGACGGTGGCCAACATCTTCGATCCGCCCATCCGCAACGAGAGCTTAAATGAGTTGGGGCGGCAGCTCAACCTCTGGAACCCCTTCCAGTTTTTGCTCACCTGGGGCACAGCCGGCTGGCTGGCGGCCCTTTTGGATCGGATTGAGGAACTGCAGCAGACCTACCCGGAAATGCCTCTGTGGGAGAGCTATCGCCAGGGCGTTGAGACGGCAGCACAAGCTCCACGAGTGATGGATCAGGCAGAGGCCCTGCGCCTTACCGCCAAGAGCTTGGATCCCAAGATAGAAGAATCAGAAGACTGACCTCTCCTGAAATCTTGATCAGCGGTGGCCTCAAGCCTGGCGTTGGAGCTGTTGCAGGAGCCAGTTGGCCGCAGCGGTGTTGGTCTCGTTGGCCAACCGTTCTAGGGCTTGCTCGAGAAGCGCCATCGGCAGGCCCGCCAGCACCTCTGACTGGGCAATGGCCCGATAGCGCCTGTCCTCGGCCAGCCCAAAGGCAAAAACGCGCCGCCCTTTGACATCGATGACCCAGTACTCAGGAATGCCCAGGCTGGCGTAGAGCTGCTTCTGCTCGTCCAGGTCAAGGCTGAGGGTAGTGTCGGCAATTTCGCCCACCAGGTCAGGGGGTCTTTGGAAACGCAAATCAATCCGCCGCGGCTCGCCAGCTTGGTACCTGGGGATGTTCTCCCCTTTGTAGAGCACCAGGTCGGGGGCACAGGCGTGGGTTTCTGGGTACTCAATCAGACAGCGACCGTAGGACTGCAGGGGCACATCCGGGTGGAGAAAGGCCCAAAACCCAAAAATGATGGTGATGAAATCGCTGACGGAGGCGTGCTCTGGCCCTTCTTTGCCCATGTTGACCCACAACCAGCCCTGGTAAAAAGAAATCTTCTGCCAGTCCAGGGTGGGATGGTTGCCAATGGTCAGGTAGTCCTGCCAAGTGGCGTCGTGCCGCTCGAGGATGGGAGGGGTGGCTGGCTTTGAGGCAAGAACCATTGCTCTCCCCTCACAGGGTAGGGGAACTTCCCCTCAAGCCTATCACCCGTCCTGGCGAAGTCGCTGCTTCCGCTCCTGAGAAGCAGGCTAGGGTTGGCCAGAAGCCTCAGAAGGTAAAGACATCTGCCGGGATCCCTACCTTGGCAGCGGGTCTTTGCGCCAAGCCTGGGGCTGCTGGAACTTGTACAGATCCCGGATCAGCCGCACCCAGCCATCGGCCATGGACTCCACCAAAAGTTTGCCTTTTTCCGGCGTGGCGGCGGTGGCATCCCCCAGGACGCCGCTCTGGCTGAGGTCGCGAGTTGTCCAGGCAAAAGAGAGCCGCCCTTCCAGGCTAATCAGGCTGTCTTCCGGCAGATCCTGAGGGTACTCGCAGACCAAGCGGTCAGTTCGTACTGTCTCGGGCAACAGGTACATCAGCATGCTGGTCTCGCCGTCGCCGGCATGGATGCCCAGTTCCCGTTCTTTCGGGGTCATCAGCTCCTGGCCTTGGTGGGGAACGCGCCAGACGGAGATGGGGAAAAGGAGGAAGTCTTCGTGCTTCTGGTGCAGGTCGCGGGCCACAATCTGCAGCACTTCGGGCTGGCCGCCGTGGGAGTTGAGGAACACCAGCTTGCGAAACCCGGCCCGGTAAATGCTTTCGGCCACTTCGGTCAGCACCGCCATCAGGGTTTGCGCCGAGAGGGTGATGGTGCCCGGAAAATGCCAGTGCTCGTTGGCTTTGCCGTAGCACTGGGTGGGCAGGACATAGGCCGGGATCCCCGGCTCTAGTTTTTCCATGGCCCGCCCGATGATTGCGGTGCCGATGCAGGCATCCACCACCAGGGGCAGGTGGGGCCCGTGTTGCTCGATCGAGGCTACGGGCTGGATGATCACCACATTCTCTTTGTCGGGCATGGCCTGGATCTCCGTCCAGGTCAGGTAGGGGAAAAAGCGGTGGGGTGGGATAAAGGTGTGCATCATGGCGGGATCCGGTTGCAAGGAATTTCGAGGAGCCTTGCCTGCAAGACTAGCACCTTGGGCAATCTCTGCTTCCGACGGGATCCCCTCGCAGAACCTGAGAAGGCGTCTCTTAAGATCAGGTGTAGTTTGTCTCGATCGTTCCTAAGCGGAAGCCAGCCGTTCCATGACCCTGTGGCCCTGTCTGCCTGCTCAATGTGGCTCTGGTGAGGAGCCCCCCCTTAGAGGACGTCCTCTGCCTGCTGGGAGGACGGAAGTAGGGAGTGTCCTCACCTCACCCCGCCGCCTTCTAGCTTTGCCGGGGTCGCAGGCCACCCTCTACGTGGAGCTGATTCAGGTTTCTCTCCACAATCTTGAGGCGGGATCCCCGGCGCTGCTGTGGGTGCGGCCCCTGTTGCTCGAGCAGGGATCCCAAGTTTTAAACCTGCAATCCACTTCGGATTTGCTCTGGCCGGCTGACGGTTTTGTCCCGGCCTACGCCGAGGAGGTACTGCCCCTGCTAGAGCAGGCCAGGGATCCCTTGCCCCATGAGGCCCGCCAGCGGCTGCAGGCGTTTTTGCAACAGCTCTACCAGGGCTAAGCTTGCCAGGACTCTGTCCCGCCATCGCCAACGGCTAAGCTCTGCAGAGCCGATTCCAGCCGCGCCAGCGCCTCGTCAATCTCCTTTGGCGTGACGATCAAGGGGGGCACAAAGCGCACCACCTGAGATCCCGCCGGCACCAGCAGTAGCCCCTGCTCCAGGGCCGCCCTGACCACCTCAGCCGCCGGGATGCGCACCACCAAACCCTGGATCAGGCCCCAGCCGCGCACCTCTTGAACAAGCTGCGGAAACTGCCTTGCCAGGCGAGACAGCCCCTGGCGCAGATAGGCTCCTGCCTGCTGGGCATTCCAAACCAGGCTTTCGGCCATCAGGGTGTGGCAAACCGCCAGGCCCACTGCACAGGCCAAGGGATTGCCGCCAAAGGTGCTGGCGTGATCCCCTGGCTGAAACACGGCGCAAAACTCTTTGGCCAAGAGGGCGCCAATCGGGATCCCACCGGCGAGACCCTTGGCCAAGGTGAACACATCCGGCTCCACTCCCAAGTTGCAGTAGCCCCAGAGCCTGCCGCTGCGCCCCATGCCCACCTGCACCTCATCCAACATCAGCAGGATGCCCCGCTCGCTGCAGACCCGGCGCAGCCACTGGAAGTAGGCGGGATCTCCTGGGACAACCCCCCCCTCCCCCTGCAGCGGCTCCAGCAGCACGGCACACACCCGCTCGCCCCAGCGCTCCAACACCACCGCCGTACCCTCGAGATCGTTGTAGGGAACGTAATCGAAGCCGGGCACCAGAGGGGCAAAGTCTTTTTGGTATTTCGGCTGGCCGGTGGCGGTAATGGTGGCCAGGGTGCGTCCATGAAAGCTGGCCTGGGCGGTGAGGATCACCGGATCCTGGATCCCGCGCACCGTATGGGCGTACTTGCGGGCCAGCTTGATGGCGCCTTCATTGGCCTCTGCCCCCGAGTTGCAAAAAAACACCTTATCGGCACAGGAGTGCTGGGTCAGCCATTGGGCCAGTTGCGCCTGCGGCTGGTTGTAGTAGAGGTTGGAAACATGGTGCAACTGTTGCGCCTGCTGCGTCAGCGCCTGGATCCAAGCGGGGTGGGCATGGCCCAACGTGCAGGTGGCAATGCCGGCCACAAAATCCAGGTACTCCCGCCCCTCTTCATCCCAAACCCGGCAGCCTTCCCCCCGCACCAAGGTCAGAGGATAGCGAGCGTAGGTGGACATCACATGCTGCTCGAACAGCTCGGCAGTGGTCGCGGATTGCGAGGGGGTATCGACGAGAGAAGAGCTCAGCGGTGACATGGCCGGCGGCAAGACAGAGAGAGAATGGACAGTGATTCGAGTGTATCACTCTGCTCTGAGGATGCTATTCTGACGAAGCTCTAAGGAGACGGGATCCACACCCATGGGGCGGCGGGGGGTAACAGTCTGGTTTACGGGGCTCAGCGGCGCGGGCAAAACCACCCTGAGCTGCGGTGTGGCCCAGCAGTTGCAGGCTCTGGGGCTGGCGGTGGAAGTGCTCGATGCAGACCTGGTGCGGCAACACCTGACCAAAGGGCTCGGCTTCAGCAAAGAAGATCGGGATGAGAACGTTCGCCGCATCGGCTTTGTGGCAGAGATGCTGACCCGCCACGGGGTGATCGTGCTGGTGTCGGCCATTTCCCCTTATCGGGCCACCCGGCAGGAGGTGCGGCGGCAGATCGGCAACTTCATCGAAGTCTTTGTGGATGCCCCCCTAGAGGTATGCGAACGTCGGGATGTCAAGGGCCTCTATCGCAAAGCGCGGGCAGGTCTCATCCAGCATTTTACCGGCATCGACGATCCCTACGAGCCGCCGGAATGTCCAGAGGTGGTGTGCAAAACCGCCGAGCAAAGCATCTCTGAATGTATCGAATTGGTGATGCAAAGCCTGAGAATTCACGGCTATCTCCAACAATTCTCCTAGCTTAATAGAGCGCTGGGCCTGGCGGGTTTGGGATCCCTTGTGGGAAGATATGAACAAGCATTTCGTTTCTGAGAATCAAGGTAGCTATGGCAGTGACTCGTGCCGGACGAACCTCTGTGATGCGGGGCAGCAGCGAAGGAAACCCTGCCAAGTTCATGGAAATGGCCAGCTCTTTGCTCAACACCCGCACCCGCCAAGGCAGTGGCAAAAAGGTTGAAGATCGCTCCTCCTACGGCAAGGCGGGCAATCCGCAAGAGTTTCTGCAGATGGCCAGTGAGTTGCGCCGATCCCTGGAGCAACAGGGTCGGTAGCTGCCCTTGTCCTCTTCTCTGGACTGTGGGATCCCCGTCTGGCTCAGCCAGGCGGGTGCTTTTCTTTGTCCTCATTGAGCTCTCCAGACAGACAACCCCCAAGCCTTGCCCCTGCGGTTTGTCACCCACAGGCGGGAGAGAGAATGTCAGGATGGGAAAAGTGCTCCTCTGAGCGCTATTGCCAGTGGACGTGGTGAAGCAAAAGAGCATGAAAAACACGGGCTTTTGGCTGGCCGGGATCCTGGGCGTGATCCTGGATCAGGCGACCAAGCGCTGGGCGGTGGAGCGGCTGCTGCCGGGGCCGGAAATCGAGCTGTGGCCGGGGGTGTTTCACCTCACCTATGTGGAAAATACCGGCGCCGCCTGGAGCCTGTTTGCCGATTCGGCAGAGTTCCTCAAGTGGGTCTCGTTGGGGGTAGCGGTGGCGCTGGCGCTGCTGGCGATTCGCGGCGGCAGCCTGGGCCGTTGGGAACAGGCGGGCTACGGTCTGGTCTGGGCAGGAGCGGTAGGGAACGGCATCGACCGCTTTCTCAACGGCTACGTGGTGGATTTTTTTAATCTGGTTTGGATCCGCTTTCCGGTGTTTAACGTGGCGGATGTGGCCATCAACCTTGGGGTGGCCTGCTTGCTGATCGGCTTGCTACAGGACAAATCAAAGGAAACGGAACCGGCTTCCACTTCGCCTCATCCAGAAAAAAAGTCTGGCCATGGCGGCAGCAGTTAAGTTAACAAACTACCCCACCGCTGCCGCGACTTGGGCTCCATTTTGGGTGGCCCCGAAGGATCCCCCCATTCGTCCAGGCAGATATGGGCCAGCAAGAGGGGTGAGCACCGAAAGGGCTACAGGGCACTGTTGCTCCCTCATAACTACGCCAGGCAGCTATTTCACCCCCGCCCAGCCAGGATCCTCCAGCGCCTGCCAGGTTCGAGCTGCCTCTCCTTCAACCGCTTCGGGATGGGAGGGTGCAGGCGGAGCGCTCCACCACAACCCCAAAGCCGGCCCCAACCCCAACAACAGGCCCAGCCCCGCCGGCGCGAAGATGCCGGATCCCAGGCTCATCAGCAGGGCAAAAGCAAAATTGGCTACATAAAGCACCAGCGGCCCCAACAACTGGCGGCGGTTCAACACAGGCTGATCTTTCCCCCAGAGGAGGTTGGCTACGGTCATAAAGGCGGCCCCGGTCAGCATCCAACCGCCGAAGTTTTGCAACGGCATGCCAAAGAAGGGCCCCGGCTGAAACCACGTCCAAAAGGGGATCAAGCCGCGGGTCATGGCCGGATCCAGCACGAAGTCCCAAGCGGTGAGCAGCAGCGCCCCCAACAGGATGGCCTCGCAGTGGATCAGCCAGTGGCGACCCGCTTGCAGCGCCACCCGCGCCAACAGGTAAGAGGACAGCCCCACGTAAAACCAAGACAGAGGAATGGTAAAAGGCACCAACCCGGCGATCTTGTAGCCCAGGCCGCTGAGGTAGCCGTAGTCGCCAAAGGGGATCCCTGTACTGGTGCCCAACAGCTCGCTGGCCAGGGAGATGCCCACCGCCGGGATCAAAAACATCAACAGGCGCCGCACTCCCAACAGTCGGGATCCCATCAAAGCCGCCGCCAGCGCCCCGAACACCATGTAGGCAACGCCGCCATTGCCCATGCTCCAGGAGAAGGCTTGAATGCCAACGGGGGGCAAACTGGCCACCCACTCAGGATGGGGTACAACCCAAAGCAACCCTGCCAACCCGAAGAGCAAAGACAGAATGTGCAAACCCAGCGCCAAAGCTTCCAGCCGCCGCCAAATTGAGCCGGACAGAGGCAGAACACTTCGCCAAACAGAAAGCTGCAAAGACGGACTGACGAGAACACCAGAGGACGAGAACCAACGCATGAGAAACTCCAGGAGAGTGGTTAAGCAAAGCCGCTCTGCCTCTCTACCGCTCCTACAACGGCTGAGGAGAAAAGCGGGTGGCCTGGGAAGAAAGCCCAACTCCAAGAACGAACCCGCTTGCTTGCGGGCCGGCCTACTTGGGATGGCTCCCTGGACAGAGGTGTCACTGCTGCTAACGGTGACACTGCTGATATTTTGCTGTCTATTGTATCAATTCGTAAACATCCCCTCTGTCTTTGCCCAGGGCCTGCCCCTACCTCGGTGGCAGGGATCCCTGGTGGGGGTGTACGCCCAGTTGGCCCGGGCTGTGGAGCGCCGGGACTGGTCTCAGGCCCTGCGCCTGGTGGATCTCTTGTATCGGCAGTCGCAGGATCCGGCTCAGCGTCAGGAGCTGGAAAACTATCGGCTGGCGCTGGAGAGCCATCGCTCTGCCGATGGGGATGCGCCGCTGCCCCAGTGGCCGTTCTTGCACAAGCCCTTTGTCGGCGAATTTCCCGTCACCAACCTTTTCGACCACGATATGCCCCTGGGGGAGGAAGATGGCAACGGACGGTTTGTCAGTGGGCAAGGCCAAGTTTGGCTCCCTGGCCCGCTGCACCCCTGCGGCAAAAGCGATGGCCACGCCGGCTACGACTGGGCCATGCCGGTGGGTACGCCGATCTTGGCCGCCGCTTCAGGACGGGTCACCTTGGCGCGTCAAGAGCCGCAGTTTTTGTGTCCTGGCTTGGGCCGCCCGGTCAGGGGGTTGCGGGTGCGCATTCTGCACGAGCCAGGCGGCTTGGAAACCCTCTACGCCCACCTCAGCCAAATCCGGGTGCAGGAGGGACAGAGAGTGGCGGCAGGGGACGTAATCGGCCTGTCGGGCGACAGCGGCTGCGCCAGCGGGCCCCATCTCCATTTTGAGGTGCGCCGCCTTGATCAAACCAACTCCGGCCAGCCCGCTCCTGTCGATCCCTACGGGTGGTTTGGGTCTGGCCTGGATCCCTGGAGCCTGCATCCCCTGGGAGCAGAGAGCCTGTGGCTTTGGCAGGTGGGCCAAGCGCCCAGCCTAGGCGCCTGCTGGCAGGCTCAACAATTCTCCAGTCATCCTCAATAGGCTGGAGACGTTTCCCTCACCCCCGACCCCTCTCCCAGTGGGATCTCCCCTCACCCCCGACCCCTCTCCCAGTGGGAGAGGGGAGTTGCAGGGGACTGCTTCGCAGCAATTGGGAACGAATCCCAGCGGCCTATGCCTTGTCGCCAATCGAAAAACTTGGGATGCTACAGATCGCGGCGGACAAAGCCATCTCCTTCCCACTGGTAGAGGGTGGCGCGCGAGTCGCGGTTGGATCCCGGCACGCTGGAGATGACCAGGATCCCTTGGGGGCTGACCCGCAGGCTAGCATTGCTTAAGTCTGTTACGCTTAGCAACGGCACAAACCCCTCTAGCCGGTGTTCCAAGACCAAGACAGACCGCAGCAGGCTGATGCCCCCTCGCTCGGTGAGCAGCACCAACTTGGGCTGGGTGCTGGGGGTGATGTCGGTGCGCAGGTGAGCTTCCACCAACCGCCCTGGGATCGGCTCAGCCGTGTGGAGCAGGCGAAAATCGTATCCTCCCTGATGTCCAAAGCTGAGAACCCGCACCACCGGCTCCACTGTCGGCTGCCGCTGGATTTCAAACACGGCCACTACATCCTGACGATCGGAAGCGGTGAGGCTGGCCGCAAACAGGCGCAGGTTTTCGCCACGATTGCCACGGATGAAGTCCCACCAGATGGATTGACGAAATAGGGCAACAACTCCTTCGCGCGCGCTGCCCCCCTCAGAAACAGCCGGCAAAAGCGGAAGCATAGGCTGGGAATGGGCAGAACCAACGGCAGTTGGTAGGGTGACAACCAAGGCCACTCCCCAGGCTATGCGACCATAGGAATACAACAGCTTCCGCATATTTCCTCACCCCTCGACCCTAAAATTCTAGGAGACTCCAAGGCTTCTCCAGTTAACAAAATAGCCGGGATAAGGGATCCCTCTGATGTTCAATTCAACGTCGCGCCCACCTTGATGGTCAGGGGCGACTGACGCAAGAGATTGATCTATACTGGCTGCCGTAGATAACGCTAGAAAAAGCTGTACAAAAAAGTCGTAGTCATTATCAAATGGAACGGCTCGCTGGATCGATCCCTAACTCTCGCTCTGAGGGAGGGAAGCTAGGCAAGGCAAAGGTTCACCGGCAATTGCAATGGCCAGAGTTTGCCACTCATGTCTGGTTGCCACTTGGAGTAGCCCCCTTTTCTGCCGCCAAAAACAATTGGGCCCGCCAAAAGCAGGCGATAGATTTGCTATCAAAGTCCAGGCCAAAACGGGCCATTTCCGTTAGTTCAGCAGGCGAAAACTCCACGACGGCGATGTCTTCATCCTCGTCCTTGGCCGGTGGAGCATCCAGCACTTCCAGATCCCGCGCCAGGTAGGCGTACATGATCTCGCTGGAATAGCCGGGGCACAGATAAAATTGGCCGAGGGGATCCCAGCGGTGGGCGCGCAGGCCGGTTTCTTCTTCCAGCTCGCGGCGAATGGTTTCATCCGGATGTTCTCCCGGCTCGACGGTGCCGGCAGGAAATTCGTAAAGGTAGGCGGCGACGGCAAAGCGATACTGGCGAATGCAGACGAACTTGCCTTCGGCAGTCACCGGCACGGCCACGACGCCGCCGGGGTGGATGAGGTACTCCCGCTCCCCCTCTGTGCCGTTGGGAAAGCGCAAGCGCTGGCTGACAAAAGTGTACTTGTGGCCGTGGAAGCGCAGGCGCTCGCGAAGGATCTGCGATGGGGTGTGCATGGCCAAGGTTCCCGAGAGAAAAGCCCCCCTCAGCTTAATGGTTGCCCGCCTTAGGGTAAAGTCGAGAGGCAAACCGCAGGAAGTGCAGGCCAT
>NZ_JANSJI010000282.1:0-739 GCF_047462475.1 Synechococcus sp. H55.11 | reverse complement strand
GCCTACCGGGGATCCACCACCTTGGCGCAAGGAAAGGGATCCCTGACCCTTTCTGCCCGCTCTGGGGGCTCTGGCGGGGCCAATCGCCGCCTGGCCATGTTGGTGCTCTCCGAGGTGGGGGTGCCGCTGCTGCACACGGGCTCGGGGGTGCCGGCGCCTGGTCAGCCGCTGCTGTTGTCGGGAGAAAATCTGGAGCGGGCAGAAACGGTTTTGTTTGCTTCAGCCGCCAATCCCGAGCGCCTCCTGAGGGGGGAGATCCGCTCCCGCAGCGGTGACCGTCTGGCGGTGATGCCGCCTTCTTCTCTTTCCGGCTCCGTTTGGGTCGCTGTTGCCGATGCTGCAGGGCAGGGGCTGGGTACACTGGTCTATGATTGGCCTGTGGCGACTCCCGCCCCCACTCCCACTGCTCCGGCAGCGTCGGCTTGGGTGGTGGAAACCTTGTTGGATGGCCGCACGGCGCCTGCAGCAGATCCGTCAGGCAACACCGGCAGCGAGTCCAGAATCTACCTACAGCAGATCGGGGGCATTGCCGTGGATCCAGAGGGATCCCTGTACTTAGCCGACCCAGCTCAGCACCGGATTTTCCGGCTTTCTCCAGAGGGGGAATTGGAAGTTTGGGCCGGCACAGGCCAAGCAGGCCGCCGCGACGGAGCAGCCGACCAAGCTGAGTTCGACTCCCCACAGGGGCTGCTCTGGGATCCCAAAGGGGGATTGTGGGTGGCCGACAGCGGCAACCACT
>NZ_JANSJI010000281.1:0-15148 GCF_047462475.1 Synechococcus sp. H55.11 | reverse complement strand
GTGCTATCCATCCCCACCGTATAGACGGTGGGGAATTCCGCACCTTACGTTAAGGCACTTGCCAAGCCCGTCGGTGGTAATCCTCTAATTGAGCCCAGGGATCCGCAGCCGCTGCGGGGGCATGGCCGTGGTTGTGGTGATGGTGATGGGATCCCTGCCCATGGGAATGATGGTCATGATGATGGTGGTGGTGATGGGATCCCTGCGCGTGAGGGTGATCCTGATGGTCGTGGTGATGAGTATGCCCCACTCCCAGCTCTGCGCTCACCGCCAGGCGAAACTTGCAGAGGTGGCAGTTCATTGGGGTTTGGCCCTGGAGGGCTTCCTGCTCCAGTTGCTGCAGGCTGTGCAGCACCGTATCCACAAGACCCAACTCCGGCAGCATCAGCCACTCGATCTCGGGGTATTGGCGTCGCCGCTCTTGCACCGCCGCCTCGATTTTTTTCACCAGCACCCCTGTGAAGAGAAAATAGGGCAGCACGATCACCCGGCGCGGCTGCCAGGACAAGGCCCGCTCCAGACCCACCGGCAGGCGGGGGTGGGTGATGCCGATAAAGCAGGTCTCTACGGCGGCCAACCCCGACCCTTCCCAGAGCAGCCGGGCCAGCTTACAGGCTTCGGCGTTGGCTTCGGGATCGCTGGAGCCGCGACCGACAAACAGCAACACCGTTTCCGCCCCTGGGATCTGCCGCGGTTGGGCAGCCAGCAAAGCGGCCAAGCGGTCTCGCAGCAGTTGCAAGATCTCGATGCGGATCCCCAGCGGCCCCCCGTAGTGGATGCGCAACTGCGGGTGGAGGGCCTGCAGGCGATCCAGCTCCACGGTCACGTCGAACTTGTTGTGGCGCGCCCCAAACAACAACAGCGGCAGGGCCACGATCTCCTGCCACCCTTGGGCCAAGCATTGTTCCACCCCCTGGGCGATGCTCGGCTGCGCCAGCTCCAAAAAACAAGGGATCACCGGCCGCTGGGGGGTGAGGGATTGGTACGCTTGGGCCAACTCCAGAAAGGCTTGCTGCCCCTCCGGGTCGCGGGATCCATGGCCGATGAGCAAGAGGGGCAATGGAGGAGAAGGAAACTGCCCAGCCGCAAGGGGAGGGGAAACAGTGAGGGTATTCAACACAAAAAACTCCGTTCCTTGTGAATCGCAAGGGGTACAGGACAAGGGCAGGTGGGTGTTCTGGCTGAGGGAGGGATCCCATCACAGTTGCGTCACAGTGGCGGATTTGCACCGCGCTTTCCCCAATCTGCCCGAGCCTCTTAGGTTAGCTTGCCGCTTGCTCTTCACCAAGCCCCCCTGGGGGGATAGCCCCGGCCCCCTACCTTGATCCCTAGCTCCCCTCTCCCTCAGGGAGAGGGGCTGGGGGTGGTCGCGTGAGCGGCGCGGAGCGCTTGGGTGCCTCAGGGAGAGGAGCTGGGGGTGAGGGCTGGGAGAGGGGTTGGGGGTGAGGGCCGAAAATGCCGCAGCCGCAGGGCATTAGCCACTACAGAAACAGAGCTCAAGGCCATGGCCGCCCCCGCCAGCATGGGGTTGAGCAACCAGCCGGTGAAGGGGTAGAGCGCCCCGGCGGCAATCGGGATCCCGAGGGTGTTGTAGATAAAGGCGAAGAAGAGATTTTGGCGGATGTTGGCAAGGGTGGCGCGGCTGAGTTGAATGGCGGTGACCACGCCCCGCAAATCGCCGGCTATCAGGGTAATGTCGCTGGCGGCTATGGCCACATCGGTGCCCGTCCCGATGGCGATCCCCACATCGGCTTCTGCCAGTGCCGGCGCATCGTTGATGCCATCTCCCACCATCGCTACCGGGTGTCGGGGCCGTCTGAGCTGGCGAATGTAGGCTGCCTTTTGCTCGGGACGGACTTGGGCGATCACCCGGCGAATGCCTGCCTGCTGAGCAATGGCCTGGGCGGTGGTGGGGTTATCCCCGGTTAGCAGAATCACCTCCAGGCCCATCTCCTGCAGCTGGCGCACCGCGGCGGGGGAGGTGGGTTTGATCGGGTCGGCAATGGCCAACAGCCCCACCAGACGATGGGATTGCGCCACGCCGATCACCGTTTTGCCCTGGCTTTCCCAGGTCTGAACCCGCTCCGACCAAGAGGGATCCCACGGGATCCCCATCGCCTGCAGCCAGCTCAGCCGACCGATGCGCACCTGCTGCCCCTCCACCCAGGCTTCTGCCCCCTCGCCCACTTTTGCCTGAAAGTGCTGGGCCGACGGGATTGAGATGCCTTCGGCTTTGGCTTTTTGCACCACCGCCTGGGCCAGCGGATGTTCCGAGTATTGTTCCACTGCTGCTGCCAGGCGCAACAGGGCTAGGGGAGAAGAGCCTGGCGTCCAGATATCGGTGACGCTGGGACGGCCCTCGGTGAGGGTACCGGTTTTGTCCAAGACCACCGTGCGCAAGCGGTGGGCCAATTCCAGGCTATCGGCGCTTTTTACCAGGATCCCCAATTCCGCCCCCCGCCCCGTCGCCACCATGATCGAGGTGGGGGTGGCCAACCCCAGCGCACAAGGGCAGGCGATGATCAGCACCCCAATGGTGTTCACTAAGGCCAGCGTCGAATTGCCCGCCAGCCCCCACCAGAGGACAAAAGTTAGAATGGCTACCCCGATCACCGCCGGCACAAACCAGGAGGTCACCCGATCCGCCACTTGTTGAATGGGGGCCTTGGATCCCTGGGCCTCCTGCACCAGGCGCACGATCTGGGCCAGAAGCGTATCTTTGCCCACCCGCCGCGCTTCCATCACAAAGCTGCCCGTCTGGTTGAGGGTGGCCCCGATCACCTCATCTCCTGCCGACTTGCTCACCGGCAGGCTCTCGCCAGTTACCATCGACTCGTCCAGGCTGGAGGATCCCTCTAGAATGACCCCATCCACCGGCACCTTCTCACCGGGGCGCACCCGGATCCGATCCCCCACCTGCACCGCCGCAATCGGGATATCCTGCTCCACCCCGTCGCGGATGACCCTTGCCGTTTTCGGCTGCAACCCCATCAGCTTGCGAATGGCTTCGGAGGTTTGCCCTTTGGCCCGCTGCTCCATCCACTTGCCCACCAGCACCAGGGTGACGACCACCGCCGCCACTTCGTAATACACATCCGGGTGCAGGCCCTGGCGATGAAAGAAGTCGGGGAAAGTCGTCGCCAAAAGGGAGTAGAAAAAAGCAGCGCTCGTTCCCAAAGCTACCAAGGTATTCATGTCCGCCGAGCGCCGCTGCCAAGCCGCCCAGGCGCCACGATAAAAATGCTGGCCCACCCAAAACTGCACCGGCGCCGTCAGCAGCAACTGCAACCACGGATCCTGCAGCCAGGGGGGCAGGCCGGGGATCTCCCGTCCCAGCATCATCGGCAGGGATCCGATCAGCAGCACCGTGCTGAGGCCCACTCCTATCGCCACCTTCAGCTTCAATTCCCGTTCTGCCGCCCGTTGGGCGATCCGTTCTGTGTCGTCCGGATCCGACTGTTGCCAATCGTCTTCGACCAAGCGCGCCCGATACCCCGCCTGCTCCACCACCCGGATCAATGCTTGGGGATTCACCAGCCGGGGATCCCCGCGGACGATGGCCTGCTCGCTGGCAAAGTTGACCGTTTGGGCTGTAACGCCCCGCACGCGACTCAGGGCCTGTTCAATGCCGGCAGCGCAGGAGGCACAGCTCATACCCTGGATGGCCAAGCGCCAAGTGCCGCCAGCAGATGAAGCGGACAGGCCGGGGGCAGCGGAATGGGAACCAGAATCAGACATGGCTGTCCTCAGAGCAAAAATTTAGGTAGTAAAGAAAAAGCGACGCAAAAGCTCTCTTCCCCCCACAAGGGGAAAACCCCACCTCTGAACTCTGTCCTGCCGACGCCGCCGGGCAGGGGAAAAATCGCTAGGCCGGCGGATAGCCCACTTGGGCAAGCACCTGCCGCCAGTCGCTGTCGGCTCGCTCAGACGTAATCCGCACCTGCTTGGTCTTGGGATCCGCTTCCACGTGGGCCTGGGGATCCCGCTGCCGCACCGCCTGCGTGATGGTGTCCACACAAGCGGAGCAGGCTAGCTTCGGCACCGTCAAAACAACTTGCATCCTGGGAAGCCTCCCCAACCCAATGCCACCTGCTTGATGCTAAACCTTCCAGTGGGCTGGAAGGTCAAGAGGGTGGCTGAGGCTCCTCTATGTTCCAGCGGTAATCCACCTGATAGCCCCGCTGTCGCCACTCCTCCTCCAGTTGCAACTGTTGGGTCAGGGCTTTGCGCAAAGAGTTGATCAGCTCTTGCGTGCGGGCTCGATTGCCGAAATCCTGTTCCTCCACCGTCGGAAACGTTTGCCGCTCCAGAACCCGCAGCAGAAATTCGTAGTGGACGTGAGCCGGCACAGGAATACGTTTCATCGATCTAGGCCATTCTTGGGATCCATTGACAATCCTGGGTTTACCGGGATGACAACAGGGAGCAGACGGCTTGGCCGGGATCCGGCTGCGTTACCAGCGCTTCCCCCACCAGCACGGCGCGCACCCCCCAGCTCCGCAACTGCTGCAGATCGGCAGGAGAGTGAATGCCGGATTCGCTGACCACCGGCAGATCGCCCAGGCGATCCCGGTGGGCGGCCAAGAGATCCCGCGTCGTGTTCAAGTCCACCGCAAAGGTTTTGAGATCCCGATTGTTGATGCCGATCAACACCTGACCTTTGGCCTGGTGCAGTTGCGGCAAGCCCAAAACCCGCTGTAACTCTTGGCAAGTGTGCACCTCCAACAGAGCTGCCATGCCCAATTGCTGGATCAGCTTGAGAAAATAGCCCAAATCCGCATCCGAGAGAATGGCAGCAATCAACAGCACCGCATCCGCCCCCAGAGTACGCGCCCAGAGGATTTGGTAAGGGTAGAGGATGAACTCCTTGCACAGGATGGGGATCCCGACTGCCTGGCGGATCTGGCGCAGATACTCGCCGCTGCCCTGAAAAAACCGCTCATCCGTGAGCACCGACAGGCAACTGGCTCCCGCCGCCTCGTAGCTTTGGGCAATGGCCACCGGATCAAAGGGATCCCGGAGAACCCCACGGCTGGGGGAGGCTTTTTTTACCTCGGCAATCAGAGAAACCGGATGAGGAGATTGGGTGAGGGCCGCCACAAAATCCCGCACCGGCGGCGCTTGATCCAGTTGCTGCTGCAATTGCTTCAAGGGGAGCTGCTCCCGCTGGCGCTCCACCTCCTGCTCTTTGTGCCAGATGATCTCCTCTAAAATGTGGCGCGGTTTGGCTTCCGGCGCTGTTGTCTGGTACACCTGAGAGGCGACGACGACCGGCGGGGCAGGAGAACGCCGACGAACGGCCAGCGGCTCACCTTCTAGCTCCATACCACCCCTGAACAGAACTCTACACCTCACCCTAGACTACTCTAGTGCTCTGCGGTCGGTTTGAATAGCTACCCCGAATATCCCCAAACCGCATCTGGCAAAGGTGTTTTTTTTACCCTATGGTTGAGTGTAGAGCTGAAGCGCTGCCCAGAGCGATGTGGAATCAAAATCAACAGTAAACGTAGTCGAGAAGCTTGACGCAGCCTCTTGCGCTCTGGGGAGTTTTGCTCCGGCAGTCGTTCCGTCCCTCTTTTTTGCCGATCGTGGGCAAAGGCTCGGCTGAGCAGAGTTGGGAAGATTGCTGTCCATGCTGTTTTGAAGGAGTTCAGGCGTGCTGTACCTAGCAGAGCTATCCAAGCCGATTGGGTTTGCTAAGTCATCTCTGCAATTGCTGGCCAAGCAGCAGCAGGACAACACCTGGGTGGCCGTGAACGAAGAATCCATTACCCTGGAAGGCCGCATTGCCCAAGAGGCCGGTCGCTTCAAGGATGGGGCCTTGGTACTGGCGGAAATCTCCGGCAACCGTCAGGTTGCCCGCATCAACGAAGCCGCCCGTCAACTGGTAACCTACCTGCAAAATTTCAGCCGTTTGCAGGACAAAGCCCGCAGCCAGGAAGAGGAGATCGAAGTTTGGAAACAGTCTCTCACTTTTCAGGCGCATGAGCTGACTCGCCGCGAGATGGAATTGGCAGCCCAAGAAGAGGAGGTGCGGCGGCTGTACGAGCAGTACAAGGGCGTGGAGGAAGAGCGCAAGCTCCTGGACAGCCTCAAAGAGGAACTGGCGACCCAGCAAGCCTACCTGGCCGAACAACAGCGCCTGATCGGGGAACAGCGAGAAGCCCTGAACCGGCAGCGGCAAGAGTTGCAAGCTCAGTTGCAAGAGGCCCGCTCCAGCCGTTTGGGGGAAGCAGAAGCAGCCCAGCTCCAGGCTTTGATGCGGCAGCTTCAGGAGAGCCTGCATCCGGCCGGGGATCCCTTGGCGCTTCTGCACAGCCTAAAAAGCCAGGTTCAGCAGCAGCAGGAGCACTTGAATCAAGAGATTGTCCAATTGGAGGCAGAACGTCAGCAGGCCCAAGCCCGGCAAGAGGAGCTGGATCGGGACCACCGCGCTTGGCAAGAACGCCGCACGGCTTGGTGGGGATCCCGACAATCCCTAGAACAAGGTCAAGCGGAATGGCAAGCCCGGCAGGGATCCCTGCGAGCCTATCAAGAGCACCTGCAGAGGATCCTCCAGCAGTTGCAATCCCAAGAGAGCTTGTTCCAAAAAGCCTATCGTCTGGTGCAGGAGTACGACTTCATCGTCGATGGCAGCAGCAATGGCGGGCCAGGTGCCTCAGGGTCGGCGATCTCGGTGGAGGAGCTGGCGGCCTTGGTGAGCCAACTGCGTCGCGATTATGAGCAGCGGGCAGCCCAGGTTAGCCAGCAGCGGGCGGAGCTGGAGCAAAACCGGCAGACCCTGCGGGAGCTGCAAGAGCGGCTGGCCACCGCCTCTCCCGAGGAGCGGTTCGATATTGAAATGGATATTGACTACGCCCAGTCTGCCTGCAGCGCCCTGGAAGAGGCCCTGGCGCCCCAGGAGAAAAACCTGCAGCGGGAATACGAAGAGCTGGCCCGCCAGGAAGCCCGTCTCAGGCAGCTTCAGAATCAGGCTGCCGCCCCGGTTCAAGTGGATATCGGGCCGATCCTGGAGCAGATCGGCAGCCAGAAGCAGGATCTTCTTCAGGAAAAAAACCGTCTGCAAACCCTCGTTCACCAACTGGAATCCTCCCTGGCCTCTCAACAGGAGCAACTGGCCCGCCAAGAGCAGGAATTGCAGCAGCAGTGGCAACAACTGGAGCAGGAGGAGAGATCCCTGCGGGCGCGCACCCAGGCGATGGCCGAAACCTGGGGCCGCCTCAACCACCTGCAGGCCACCCTCTACCCCGAGCGAGATCGCTGGGCGGAGTTGGCAGGAGAGTTGGCGCAGTTGGAGGCGGAGCTGGGCCAACACCAGGCGAGAAACTCCGCGGCCCACGCCCACGTCCAACAGGTCCACTCTCTTTTGGCTGCCCTCACTCAGGCTTGAGAGGGTGGGGAGAGCCGGCTCCAACGGATCCCTTCTGTTTCGGCGCAGGATCTGCAGTCTTAACGAAGAGAACAAATCTGGTAAAATTCGGTAGCATCCTGCAGCCATTGAGGCTCCCAGCTTTTGGGCAGGGGAACTGCAGAGCTTGTTGCGCTTTGCTCCGGTTCTTGCTTGCGGTTGCCAAGGACATTCCAATGTGAGGTCGGCTCGTGCGAATTGCGGTTGATGCGATGGGGGGTGACTATGCTCCCGAGGAGATCGTCAAGGGTGCCTTGCTGGCCCATCGACAGCTTCGGGTCGGGATCGCACTGGTGGGTTGCCCGGATTCCCTGAAGCCCTTTCTGCCCCAGCCCTTGCCCGCCGGGATCACCCTTGTGCCCGCTGAGGACAAGGTGGGCATGGCAGAAGAGCCCTTGATGGTGCGCAAGAAGCCCAAAGCCTCCATCAACGTCTCGATGCAACAGGTGCGGGCCAACCAGGCGGATGCGGTGGTGGCCGCCGGCAACACCGGGGCAGCGATGGCTGCAGCTTACCTCAATTTGGGCCGACTGGGGGGAATCGACCGTCCCGCCATCGGCGCTCTTTTGCCCACTTTGAAGGGCAAGCCGGTGCTGCTTTTGGATGTGGGCGCCAACGTAGACTGCCGGCCCCGCTTTTTGGAACAGTTTGCCCGCATGGGATCCCTTTACTGCCAGTGTGTGTTGGGGATCGAGAAGCCGCGGGTGGGCCTGCTCAACATCGGCGAGGAGCCCAACAAAGGCAACGACTTGGCCCTGGCTACTCACCAGCGCTTGAGCCAGTTGCCAGGGATCCACTTTGCCGGCAATGCCGAGGGGCGGGACGTGCTGACCGGGGAGTTTGACGTGGTGGTGTGCGACGGCTTTGTCGGCAATGCCCTGCTCAAGTTTGCCGAAAGCGTCGGCCAGGTGATCACCCAGGTGCTGCGGGAGGAGCTGCCCCGCGGTTGGCGCGGCAAGCTGGGCTGCTGGCTGCTGCGGCCCAACCTTAAGCAGGTGAAGCGGCGCATGGACTATGTGGAATACGGCGGCGCTCTGCTGCTGGGAGTGAACGGCATCTGCGTCATTACCCACGGCAGCTCCAAGGCGCCGATGGTCTACCATGCCATTCGTTTGGCCAAAGAAGCGGCGGAGCAAAAAATCCTGCAGCGACTGCAAGCGGAAATGGCCGATCCTCGCGAGTCTCATCTCAGTTCCGAGCGGCGCGCCCGGCCTTTTCAGTCTGCCTCTGACTGCAGCTCAGAGGTGCTGCCTCTGCGACCTTTGGATCGGGTGGAAGGATAGCGTCCATGCCCAGCAATGGCCTCCCAACGGTGCGGCTGGTGGGGGTGGGGGCTGCCCTGCCGGAGCCTTGCCTGAGCAACGAAGACCTCAGCCAGATTGTGGAAACTTCCGATGAGTGGATCTGGCCCCGCACTGGTATCCGTCAACGCCGTATTCTCCCTCCCCACTTGAGTTTGGTGGACTTGGCGGCTCAGGCGGCAAGGGCCGCTCTGGATCAAGCCGGGATCCCGCCCCGAGAATTGGATTTGATCCTGCTGGCCACTTCCACCGCCGTCGATCGCTTCGGCTCGGCTCCACAGGTACAGGCGGCGCTGGGGGCAACGGGGGCGGTGGCTTTTGATCTGACGGCAGCCTGCACAGGGTTTGTGTTTGCCGTGGCCACAGCAGCGCAGTTTTTGCAAACCGGTCTGTACCGGCGGGCGCTGGTGGTGGCGGCGGATGTCCTCTCCCGCACGGTGGATTGGGCGGATCGCACCACCTGTGTCCTGTTTGGGGATGGGGCGGGGGCGGTGGTGCTGGAAGCGGGGGAAGCGGGAGCTGGCGGCATCCTCGGCATTGAGCTGCGCAGCGATGGCAGCGGCAGCGAGCTGCTCAGCTTGTCCATGGCCACCGAGGCCAGGCCCCTGGTGGGATCCCTGCAGGTGGGTCAATACCGCTGCTGCCCCATTGCCATGAATGGCCGCGAGGTGTACAAATTTGCCGTCCAGGTGGTGCCGGAGATTATCGAGAAAGTTCTCTTTCGGGCCGGGATCCCGGCGGAGGCGGTTCAGGGGTACTTTATCCACCAGGCCAACCAGCGCATTCTCGATGCCGTGGCCAAGCGCTTGCAGTTGGATCCACAACGGGTGGCCAGCGTCCTGGAACAGTACGGCAACACCTCCGGCGCTTCGGTGCCGATTGCCTTGGCCACCTGGATCGCGCAGGGGCGCTTTGGCGCTGGCGATCTGGGGGTGATGGCGGGCTTTGGCGCCGGCCTCACTTGGGGAGCGATTGTCTTTCGTTGGGGGAAATGAATTGATGACCGTTGCCTGGATCTATCCCGGCCAGGGATCCCAAGCGGTGGGGATGGGAAAAGACTTACAAGATTGGCCAGGGGCGGCCCAGAAGTTGGCTTGGGCCCGCGAGATGCTGGGATGGGATCCCTTGGCGCTGTCGGAAGCGCAGATCCATCAAACTGTCTACACGCAGCCGGCTTTGTTTACGGTGTCGGCCCTGCTGACGGACTATCTCTATGCCCAGGGGCAGGCTCCCGCCTGCACAGCCGGCCACAGCTTGGGAGAATATAGCGCCCTCTACGCCGCCGGGGTATTTGATTTTGAGACTGGCCTGCGGCTGGTGGCGCTGCGGGGCCGATTGATGGAAGCCGCAGGGGATCCGCCGGGCAGCATGGCGGCGGTGATGGGGTTTGATCGCGACAAGCTGGAGCACCTGTGCCAGATGATCCCTGAAGTTACCCTGGCCAACGACAACAGCCCGGATCAGGTGGTGATCAGCGGCTCGGTCGAGGGGGTGCAGGCTGTTTGTGAGCAGTTGCAGGCCAAGCGCACCGTTCCTCTCAAAGTCAGCGGCGCCTTTCACTCGCCCTTGATGCAGGCGGCGGCGGCAACCTTTGCCCACACCTTGCGCGCGGTTGACTTTCAGGCTCCGCGAGTGCCGGTCTACAGCAACTGCACCGCCACCCCCAGCCGGGATCCCGCGGTTCTCAAGCAGGCGCTGCTGTCCCAGATGACCGCCCCTGTCCGCTGGCGAGAGACAGTGCTGCAGATGGCTGCCGACGGCATCCAAGAGGTGTGGGAAATCGGCCCCGGCAATGTCCTGACGGGCTTGGTGAAGCGAACAGTGCCCACCCTGGCGCGGCGCAACATCAGCAGCCTCGACCGCTGCTAAGGGATTCCACCGGCAAGCGACCCCGGGCCGGGATCCGCCCCAGCAACACCTGGAGCAGCGCCTGCAGCGAGACAGGGGTAGAGCCATAGCAGGCCAAATAAACCGGGATCTGGGGCAGGGCAAAGGCATCGTAGGGGGATCCCAAAGCCAACCCGATCACCTTTTCGGGAGGAAGGGATCCCAGCAACTCCCTCTGAAGTGGGTAACGAAATAGATCAAGGGAGCCCACCAGCACTTGGTCAGCTCTTGGCGCCCTTTGCAGGGTTGTTTGCCAATCCTCAGGGGTAGGCTCTGGGCTGATCTTGAGAATTTGAGCAGCAGGCCGGGCGTTTTGGAGAAGATCCCCCAGAAGAGGCACAGGAGTGATGAGCAGCGGGTCGGGGGCCAAAGGGGGCAGGGATCCCCGCAGGAGCGTGATGCTGTCTTGAGCGATTTGGCGGGCCAGCGCTTGGTGCTCTTCCAGGTCGGCAGAGGGGAAAGGGGGGCAGGGGGATCCCAGTCCGTAGCGCCGCTTCAAGTTCAAAATCCGCTCCACCGACCGATCCAATTGTTCAACTGACAAATGCCCAGCGCGAAACTGTTGCAGCAGATGGGCGTAGGCTTCTTTTTGGATGGCCGGGCTAAAGCCGGGATCAGCCCCAAATAGGAGCACATCGGCCCCTGCCCGGAAGGCCAGTTCTGCCGCTTCGGGAATGCCATAGCTGCGGGCAACGGCCCCCATGGTCAGGGAATCCGTCAGAACAAGCCCCTTGAACCCCAGCTTCTGCCGCAACCAACCCGACACCACCTCAGGGGCCAGCGTTGCCGGCCGCAAAGACTGCGTCCTGCTGTCGCGTTCGCGGAAGCGTCGCGTAGCGCTAGCGGATCCCAGGGCCGGCATCACCACATGCGCCGTCATCATCGCCTCTGTGCCTGCCCGGATCAAAGCCTGGAACGGGCGCAGCTCCGTGGCCTGTAGCGCCTCCAGAGGGCGATCCACCCGCGGCAACCCCAGGTGGGAATCGAGGTCGGTGTCCCCATGGCCGGGAAAATGTTTGGGCGTGCAGAGGATCCCGGCTTGCCGGTAGCCACGCCACAGGGCCAGGCCATAGTCCGCTACCTGTTTCGGATCCGACCCAAAGGCGCGGATGCCGATAATGGGGTTGTGGGGGTTGCTGTTCACATCCACAACGGGGGCGAAGTTGAGGTTAAACCCCAAACTTTTCAGCTCCGTTCCCACCGCACGGGCCATCGCTTCCGCCTTCGCCAGGGATCCCGCCGCTGCCACCGCCATGGCGCTGGGAAACACGGTTACCCCCTCGGTGAGGCGCACCACCGGCCCCCCCTCTTGATCAATGCCTATCCACAAGGGGATACGGGCTTGTGCTTGAGCTGCGGCAATGAGTTGGACTACCTGGGGCAACGTTTGAATGTTTCCGGCAATCGAATAGAAGATCAGACCGCCCACGTGGCAGTTCCGGATCATCTCCTCGAGGGCAGGGGAAAACTCGGCTCCCTCAAAATAAACCAGGAACAGTTGCCCAACTTTTTCCTCAAGGCTCCAAGCCCTGGGATCCACTTCGGCGGCAGGAAAAGAGATCGGGCGTGTCAAAGCAGATATCCTTCGACGTCACTGCTAAAGGATCGGGTTTCCAGCCAGGGCTGACAACTGCACACCAGGTGGCGATCCCCGTAGGCGTTGTCGATGCGGCTGACGCTGGGCCAGAACTTGCGCTCTTTGACCCACGGGAGGGGGTAGGCGGCTAGGGAGCGAGGGTAGGGGCGATCCCAGTGATCGGTGACCACTACCTCGGCGGTGTGGGGGGCAAGTTTAAGGGGGTTGCGCACGGGATCCATCTCGCCCCGCTCAATGGCAGCAATCTCCTGGCGAATGGCAATCATTGCCTCGCAGAAGCGATCCAGCTCTTCTAGGGATTCGCTCTCGGTGGGCTCCACCATCATTGTCCCCGGCACCGGCCAGGAGATGGTGGGGGCGTGGAAGCCGTAGTCCATCAGCCGCTTGGCTACATCCTCGACCTCAATGCCGGCGCTTTTCTTGAGGGGGCGCAGGTCCAGGATGCACTCGTGGGCCACCCATCCCCCTGGCCCTTTGTAGAGCACCGGGTAGTAGGTATCCAGCCGCTTGGCGATGTAATTGGCGTTGAGGAGGGCCACTTGGGTGGCTAGGGTAAGGCCGGCGGATCCCATGAGGCGGATGTAGGCCCAGGAGATGGGCAGGATGCTGGCGCTGCCCCAGGGGGCAGCACTGACCGGGCCGTTGCAACCAGGCAAAAACGGGTGGCCGGGCAAATGCGGCAGGAGATGACGGGCAACGGCAATAGGCCCCACCCCCGGCCCGCCCCCGCCGTGGGGGATGCAGAAGGTCTTGTGCAGGTTGAGATGGCAGACATCGGCTCCCAGCTCTGCAGGACGGCAGAGGCCCACCTGGGCGTTGAGGTTGGCCCCATCCATGTACACCTGCCCCCCGGCCTCGTGGATTATCTGGCAAATCTCGCGGATCCCTTCCTCAAACACCCCATGGGTGGAGGGGTAGGTAATCATCAGGGCGGCCAGCCGTTCCCGGTGCTGCTCCACCTTGGCCCGCAGGTCTTCGAGGTCGATGTTGCCGGCCCTGTCGCAGGCCACGCTCACCACCTGCATCCCGGCCATGACAGCGCTGGCGGGGTTGGTGCCATGGGCAGAGGTGGGGATCAGGCATACCTGGCGCTGGCTTTCCCCGCGGGCCTGGTGGTAGCGACGAATGGCCAGCAAGCCGGCATATTCCCCCTGGGATCCGGCGTTGGGCTGGAGGGAGACGCCGGCAAAGCCCGTGATCTCTGCCAGCATTCGCTCCAACTGGGCAAAGAGGGTTTGATAGCCGCGAGCTTGTTCCAGAGGCGCAAAAGGATGGAGCTGGGCAAACTCCGGCCAGGTTATGGGCAGCATCTCGGCTGTGGCGTTTAGCTTCATGGTGCAGGAGCCCAAGGGGATCATGGAGTGGACAAGGGAGAGATCCCGGCTCTGCAGGCGGTGGATATAGCGCAGCAGCTCCGTTTCCGAGTGGTAGCGGTTAAACACCGGATGGGTGAGGTAGGGGGTGGTGCGCAAGAGCTGAGGCGGCAGGCTTTGGTGGGGATCCGAACTCAGGCCTTCGGGATCCCAGGCTGGCTCCTTGGAGCCAGCGAAGATTTCCCAGAGATCGCGCAGATCTTGAGAGGTGGTGGCCTCGTCCACGCTGATCCCTAGAGTTGTCTCGTCGATCCGCCGCAGGTTGATGCGCCGCTGGGCGGCCCGCTCTTGGATCTGGCCGACCTGTTCGGGGGACTCTGCCTTCACCCAAAAGGTATCGAAGAAATACTCTGGCCCCACCCTGTAGCCCAGATCCCGGATCCCGGCGGCCAGGTGATGGGCCTGGCGATGGATGCGTTCGGCAATTTGCCGCAGGCCGCGCGGGCCGTGATAGACGGCATACATGGAGGCCACCACCGCTAAGAGCACCTGGGCGGTGCAGATGTTGCTGGTGGCCTTGTCGCGGCGGATGTGCTGCTCCCGCGTTTGTAGGGCTAGGCGCAGGGCCGGCCTGCCCTGGGCATCTTGGGAGATCCCCACCAGCCGCCCCGGCAGCAGCCGTTTGTGGGCCTCGCGGGTGGCAAAGTAGGCAGCGTGGGGGCCGCCGTAGCCCAGGGGCACCCCAAAGCGCTGGGTGGATCCCACCACAATGTCTGCCCCCCACTCCCCTGGCGGTTGCAAGAGAGTCAGGCTGAGCAAGTCAGCAGCTACGGCCACCACCATCCCTCTTTGGTGGGCCTGCTCCACCAGCTTGCGGTAATCCTGGATCTCTCCATAGGTGTTGGGATACTGCAAGAGCACGCCAAAGCCGTTCCCAAGCTCAAACTGGGAAGGATCCGCCACACGCACCTGGATCCCCAAGGGCTCTGCCCGCGTCTGCACGACGGCAATGGTCTGGGGATGGCAGCCGCGATCCACCCAGAAGACCTGGGATCCCTTGCCTGCCAGGGCGTAGGCCAGGCTCATAGCCTCAGCGGCAGCAGTGGCTTCGTCCAGCAGGGAGGCATTGGCGATCTCCATGCCTGTTAGATCGATCACCATCGTCTGGAAATTGAGCAGGGCCTCTAGCCGCCCCTGGGCGATCTCCGCCTGGTAGGGGGTGTACTGGGTGTACCAGCCGGGGTTCTCCAGGATGTTGCGCTGGATCACCGGCGGCGTCAGGCAGTTGGAATAGCCCATGCCCAAAAAGGAGCGCCACACCTGGTTCTGGGCCGCCATTGCCCTCAGTTCTGCCAATACTTGCTGCTCACTGCTGGGGAATCCCAGGTGCAGGGGTCGGCTGCTGCGAATCGCCGCCGGCACCGCCTTATCCACTAATTCCCGTAGAGAGCTCAGCCCCAAGGCCTGCAACATCTGACGGATTTGCTGGGCGTCTGGCCCGATGTGCCGCCAGACGAAGAGTTCTCTCTGCTCTAGCAGCTCCAGCTCTGGATCGGCGGCAGAGAGGGGTTGAGGCGTCTCCCGGCCAGAGGGGCTGAGGGGATGGAGGATGGTGGAGTCGGACATGGGGCAAAACAAAAGC
>NZ_JANSJI010000280.1:0-745 GCF_047462475.1 Synechococcus sp. H55.11 | reverse complement strand
GCTGGACAGATCGTGCTCAACGCCTTACGGCAATCAAAGGAAAATCATCAAGGGGCGGCCCCCGCTCTTTACCTCGACCAAGAAGTGCTCAACGCCTTACGGCAATCAAAGGAAAATCATTACCTTCGCCACCCGGGCCCCACCCGCATCTTGGGCACGTGCTCAACGCCTTACGGCAATCAAAGGAAAATCATGAGCGTCGCCAGCAGCGCCGAAGTTTTGTCTTCTTCGTGCTCAACGCCTTACGGCAATCAAAGGAAAATCATTCCCCCAGATAGGGAAGGATGTCACCTTCGTATCCGAGTGCTCAACGCCTTACGGCAATCAAAGGAAAATCATGCGTACCACCGCCAACGATTGCAACGCCTTACGGGCGTGCTCAACGCCTTACGGCAATCAAAGGAAAATCATTCTGAGGTAAAACGCACAACGCGCGAGGTGTTGTTGGCGTGCTCAACGCCTTACGGCAATCAAAGGAAAATCATCTGCCATCACCCCGCTGTGCGAAGCGGGCAAGGTCAGTGCTCAACGCCTTACGGCAATCAAAGGAAAATCATTGGGACTGAGGTACAAGAGCACCGAGGATGCCACGTGCTCAACGCCTTACGGCAATCAAAGGAAAATCATGGCCCGGCCACCAGGTGGAGCAACCCAGATTCTCGTGCTCAACGCCTTACGGCAATCAAAGGAAAATCATCCTATACCCACGCCGCCACATTACGCGGCGGCACCAGGTGCTCAACGC
>NZ_JANSJI010000279.1:0-745 GCF_047462475.1 Synechococcus sp. H55.11 | reverse complement strand
CACGAGCGCTTTGAGTTCCCCGAAGAAGTCCTACCCCGCGGCAACGCGCTCTAAAGAATCAGGGAGGTTGCCTGGCACTTGCCAGGGATCCGCTCCCGGCAAGTCTTGAACTGTAATGCTTAGGGATCCCAAAGGTTTGCGGATCCCTTTTTTATGGGTTGCAAGGCGGCTGGGCTCGCAAGCGGGCGCAAATGGCCTGCCAAACCTGTTCGGCCAACTGGGACGGGCTGGTTTCTGACCGGATGGGCACCCGCACATCGGCCTGGGCGTAGAAAGGTTCTCGCTCCTGCATTAGCCTTTGCAAAGCGGCTTGGGGATCGGGGGTTTGCAACAGGGGCCGTTGGCCGGGATCCCGGCTCAGCCGTTGCCAAATGAGCTCAGGGGCCGCATCCAGCCAAACGGTGAGGCCGTGGTGCAAATAGCTCCAATTCTTGGGCCGCAGCACGATGCCACCCCCCGTGGCAATCACCAGGCGGGTGTAGCCGCTGAGCTGGGCCAGCACCTGGGTTTCCAGATCCCGGAAGTGGGCTTCCCCATGCTGAGCAAAAATCTGGGCAATCGAGCAGCCCGCCACCTGCTCCACCAGCACGTCGGTGTCGAAGAAGGGGCGGCGCAACTGGGCGGCTAGCTCAGCTCCCAGCGTGGACTTGCCGCTGGCCATCATGCCGACTAAGTAGACGGTCACGCCCTGCAGGCGTTCGGATTCTGGCGGAGAGATCATGAGGGGGGAGGGATCTGCTAGCGC
>NZ_JANSJI010000278.1:0-748 GCF_047462475.1 Synechococcus sp. H55.11 | reverse complement strand
GCCTACCGGGGATCCACCACCTTGGCGCAAGGAAAGGGATCCCTGACCCTTTCTGACCGCTCTGGGGGCTCTGGCGGGGCCAATCGCCGCCTGGCCATGCTGGTACTCTCCGAGGTGGGAGTGCCGCTGCTGCACACGGGCTCGGGGGTGCCGGCGCCCGGCCAGCCCCTGCTGCTGTTAGGAGAAAATCTGGAGCGGGTGGAAACGGTTTTGTTTGCTTCAGCCGTCAATCCTGAGCGCAGCTTGAGAGGGGAGATCCGCTCCCGCAGCAGCGACCGCCTGACGGTGATGCCGCCGGCCTCCCTTTCCGGAACCGTTTGGGTGGCCGTTGCCGATGCGGCGGGGCAAGGGTTGGGAACCTTGGTTTACGAGTGGCCAGCCCCTACCCCCTCACCCACCCCTACTGCGGCGGCAGCCTCAGCCTGGCAGGTGGAGACCTTGCTGAATGGCCGCACTGCCTCGGCAGTCCTTCCTAGAAACAGCGTCTCTGATAGCGGCGGCGAGGCCGAGATCCCTCTCAAACAGATTGGCGGCATTGCTGTTGATCCAGAAGGGTTCTTTTACTTGGCCGACCCGGCCCAGCACCGGATTTTTCGCCTTTCTCCCGAAGGGGAACTGGAGGTTTGGGCCGGCAGCGGCAAGGCCGGCTATCGGGATGGAGCGGCTAATCAGGCCCAGTTCGACTCCCCCCAAGGGCTGCTCTGGGATCCCAAAGGGGGATTGTGGGTGGCCGACAGCGGCAACCACT
>NZ_JANSJI010000277.1:0-751 GCF_047462475.1 Synechococcus sp. H55.11 | reverse complement strand
GGCAGCCACCAAGCCAGCGGCGAAAGCCAGGAAAGTACGACGGGTGTTCATAGAAAAAGGCAGTTGCACTCGCTAAAGGCACATCCGAGAATACTGCACCGACATTAAGAGCAGGTTATATCTGGCCGGGATCCCCCCAGAAAGTGAACCCTCAGGCCGCAGTCAGAGTCAGATGAAATGAGCGCCCAGCCCAGGTTATGATTGGCAACTTCTCAAGGGGTCTCGAACATGAAAATGATGAAAAATGCAAGCTTTTGCCTGTTATTGGTTACTGCTTTACTAATGGCGCTTGCTCCCTTTGCGCAGGCTCGCCCCCGTCAACGCGCCCACTCCGGCACCTGCACGCGCAGCGGGCCAGGCGGCAGAGCCGGTAGTGGCACCTATTCCGGCCAGGGATCCCGGCAATTCCTTCCCGGTCAAGGGGTGGAAGGGGACTATTCCGGCCAAGTGACCACCCAACAAGGCCAGACCTGGAACCTGAAGGGGCAACCCATCCGTCGCACCACCACCATCAACCCCCATCCGTGAAGGATCCGGAGGGATCCCCTGCTCAAGGCTGCCCGACCTGCCGCCGCAGCGCCTGGATCCCTGCGGCTAGACCCAACAGGACGATCAGCAGCAGGGTGCTCAGGGCCGCCGCCTGGTGGGTGTAGCCCCCTTGTTGCAAGCCAAAGATGAGCCACCCAAAGGTTTCCGAGCGGGAGGTTACCAAGAGGGCAGAGAGGGTCAGCTCGGCAAAAGATTGCAAAAA